>QIAS01000438.1:478-6312 GCA_003225615.1 Acidobacteriota bacterium
TTGTCGAACTGCGCGGACATGAATGCGTTCTGATTCTTGGCGGTAAATTCGTTAGCGCGCTTGATTGCGCCGGCCATGCCCTCAGCATCGGGCGTGCGAATCACGTCCGCGCCGAGGGCGCGCATGATCATGACTTTTTCCTCGGAAAAGCGCTCCGGGACGAACAGCTTAACCTTATAGCCGCGGTTGACGCCAATCAGCGCCAGACCGATTCCTGTATTCCCGGCAGTGGCTTCGACGATGGTCCCACCTGGGCGCAGCTTCCCTTCCTGTTCCGCGCGCTCAATGATCCCAATAGCAGCGCGATCTTTTACGCTCCCCCCGGGATTTAAATATTCCAACTTCGCGAATACATCCGCCGATCCGGCTGGAACCAGGCGTTTGAGTCTAAGGAGAGGAGTTTCGCCGACGAACTGGGTGATATCGTCGGCCACACGGAGGTGGGTGCCTTCGATGGTTTTCATTCGCACGTTACAGAGTACGGAACCAAGACACCAGCGTCAATCGCACGCAAGGGCTATGTCTCTCCTGGCTGCAATGTGTGACGAGAGGTATGGTGCGGACTGTCCTGCCGACGGTTTTGGGTTCAAGCAGAACAAGGATCGGGGATTTATTGCGCGCCGCTCGAGGCGCGTTCCTGGCCCGCGTAGTAACCGCTCTTAGTTCTCACCGTGAGCCGGTTGTAGCCGTGCGCCCGGGCGTCTACCTTTATGGTGCGGTAGCCCCCCGCGCTTTTTGGGGTGGTGGGCTTATACCCGATGGTGTACTGGTTGCGGATGTCGTGCGCCACAGTACGGCTGATGGCGTCGACTTCGTCCAGCGTTTTTGGCAAGAAGGCAATTCCACCCGTCCTCTCCGCCATCGTCTGCAGAGCTCTACGGGCGCGGCGGGCTTTTTCTTCTCCTAGAATGCCGATCGCATAGACCGTGGGACCATTTTCTTCTTGTAGACGCCTGACGGCTTGCTCCAGCGATTCGCGGCTGGCATTGTCTTCCCCGTCGGTCACGACGAATAAGACTTTGCGCTCCAGTCTGGCGTTTTTCTTGAGATGATCGGCGGATGCTACCACCGCGTCGTACAGAGCGGTTCCGCCCCGCGCCTCGATCTTGTCCAGCGCTTCCTTTAGCTGGTTGATGCTCGACGTGAAATCCTGGTCGAGATAGTATTCGTCGTTGAAGTTCACGACGAACACCTGATCCTGGGGATTGCTGGAGCGCACCAGGTTCAGGGCTGCGGCGTTCACTTTCTGGCGTTTTTCCCGCATCGAGCCGGAGTTGTCAATCACGATCGCCATAGCCACGGGAATATCTTCATGGCGGAAGGAAGTGATCGCCTGGGGCTGGCCGTTCTCGTAGATGGTGAATGCACCCTTATCGAGGTTGGTGATCATGCGCTGTTTCTCGTCGATCACCGTGGCATGGAGAACGACTTCATCGACTTCCTTCTTAAAAACAAAAACCCCGCTGTCATTGGTTTCCGGCGGAGCGCCCTGTTGCGCGCCGGAATCGGGTTGCTGGCCCTGCGGGGCAGCACCGGGCGGTACGGGTTGAGCCTGTGGTGGTATCTGCTGGCCTTGGGGCGCGGGTGGCTGTGCCTGAGGCCCAGAAGCAGGTGCATTGCTTTGCCCGGCAGCAGGAGCCTGGGAGGCAGCATTAGACCCCGCTGGCGATGGCGCAGTTGGGGCTGATGAAGAAGGCGGAGATTGGCTGGGAGCTGTCTGCCCTTGCGCCGGTTGCGCCGAGGTTGGAGGCGGTTGTGGCGCAGTTGCCGTCTGGGCGGCTCCGCAAATCACAAATGAGAGAAATCCGATTAAAAGCAGGAAAAGATGGCTATTCCGTAGGTGCATAGTATCCCGTTTTGGCATATACGCGTAGCGGCGGCAATCCTTTCGGCGGTAGTAGCTTTACTTTAATCTTACGCCATTTGCCGTCACGCGCTATATTCTTTGGACGGTAACCAAGCACATATTGGTTGCGCAGCTCAATGCCTATCTTGGTGGCTACATCGGCTAGATCGTTGGGATTATCAATCGTAAATGCCCGTCCGCCAGTGAGTTCCGTGACCTCACTTAGTAAAGCCGGGCCGAGTCGTTCTTCTTCGGTGGGAAAATAGTGGTCGTAAATGCCGATGGCATAGATAAGTACGTCGGCTTCCTTCACCAGCGACTTGATCTCACCCTCGGTGTAGCGGCTGTGATTGTCCCCGCCATCTGAAATGATCAGCAGGGCTTTCTTCGTATACTTCGCCTGCCGCATTTTGCTGATGCCCAGGTAAATGGCGTCTAACAGCGCGGTGCGCCCTTTAGGCACGGTGTACACCAGCTTGCCTTGGATGTCCTCTACCGAGCTGGTGAAGTCGGAAACTTCTTCCGGCTTGTCGGCAAAGGTAACCATGAAGAACTCGTCTTGCGGATTGGCCGTTTTGAAGAATTCCACTACCGCCTCACGCGCCCGCTCGATCTTGCTGCTCATGCTTCCGCTCATGTCAAAGATGACCCCGAGGGAAACCGGGGCATCCTCGCTGGAAAAGGTCTTAATTTCCTGCGCCTCTTTTCCCTCGAAAACCGTGAAATTATCCTTGTCCAAACCGGTCACCAGGCGATTCATGGGGTCGGTAATAGTTACGGGGATAAGCACCATCTCGACTTCTGATTTGAAGGGCTTGGTGTGAGTCTTTAAAGACGGGTCCATCAACTCGCTCGGCTTGGGCACAGTTGGCTCTATCCGAGGTTTGATGTGCACATCATCGACAGGACTTTGCGCGTGCAGTGTAGAAGCACTCAGCAATAGAACGGAAACGGCTAAGACCAGGAGGGGAAGCAAAACAAGAGAGCGGTTCTTGTACAACATAAGGCCTACCAGGGTCCCCGAGAGGGCCGATTCAAGTGTCCGGTCTAAAGCTTTGGGGCGTGACCCGCGCCCACGATGGCGGGCCATAAGTACCTCGATATCGCCGATAGTAGCATAGCTACGCAAGCGCCATTCCAGCTTTTTCTCGCTTGTTCGATGCCCTGCTCTGGGCAATAGTTTTCCTAATGAGGAAATGTTTTCATTGGGTGCCGCCGCTGTCAGCCCATCTGTCTTGTTACAATTCCACGTTCCTTTCATGGCAAGCGTTGCACCATTTCGCGCTCTGCGCTACGACCCCGAACGGGTGGCATTGACAAAAGTTGTCACCCAGCCCTACGACAAGATTACGCTGCAAATGCAGGACCAATACTACGACGCTAGTCCCCACAATTTGGTTCGCATCATTTTAGGAAAGCGGCAAGCGGGAGACCCTACGCCTGCGAGTGGCGCCGCCAGGGCATTTTCCTTCAGGACACCCAGCCTTCTCTGTATGCCTATTCGCAGCGCTTTCGCATGCCTGATGGCAAGGCAGTACTGGAGCGGCGTGGCTTCATCGGTCTCGGCCGTTTAGAGGATTATTCTGCCGGAGTCGTATTCCGTCATGAACAGACCCTGGCAAAGCCCAAAGCGGATCGGTTGGAGCTTTTGCGGGCAACCCGCGTACATTTTGAGCAGCTATTCATGGTCTACAACGATAGCGGCGAAATCAGCGCGGTGCTGCCACAGAATGGCGAGGCCGACGTTGAGGTAACTGATGAATACGGCGTGCTCCACCGGCTTTGGCGAATTTCTGATCCCGCTATCGTGGGCCTTATCTGTGGCAAAATGCGTGACAAAAAACTAATTATCGCCGACGGTCATCATCGTTATGAGACTGCGCTCAACTATCGCGATCAGCAGCGGGCAGCGTTAGCAGCGGTCGCACCCGCCGGCGCTACCCGGGAAAGTTCCTCAGGCGATGCGCTGCTCGGCACCGGGCCTGCTTCCCAAGCACCCCACGAATTTGTCATGATGACCTTCATTGATATGGAGAGTCCGGGGTTAGTTGTCCTGCCCACACATAGGGTCGTGCACGGTCTTGCTTCGTTTTCTGCGGACCACATGCAGTCGGCCGCGCGGAACTACTTTAGTGTGGAAGAGGTGGATGCATCGCTGGACGCGGCGCGCGCCACAAGTATCCTGCGTGAAGCCGGACATGCCGGTACCGCCCTGCTGGCAGTTGCCGCCAATCGCGCCTATTTAATGCACAGCCCCAAGGGAAATGGATCACGATTATTTGCCGGGCTCTCCCCGCGACAGCAGTCCCTGGATGTGGTGCAGTTGCATAGGTCCTTGCTGGAAGGCGTGCTCGGACTCTCGGAAGAGTCCATTCGTAATCAGCAGAACCTGAGTTATGTAAGGGAGGCGGGGGAAGCACTTGAAAAGGTGCATGAAGGCCAGGCTAATGTTGCATTTCTCATGAACCCGGTACGCATGGAACAGGTCCGAGATCTTGCCTTTTCCGGTGAAGTCCTACCCCAGAAATCGACTGACTTCTATCCCAAGCTGCTCAGTGGCTTGACTATGTATGCGCTGGACTAGTAGCGGAAGAAAAACTAACCACTCAAGATACAAAAGGATATTTATTCTAGTGAGGATGAAAACGTCCTTGGTGCGATTTCGTCTAGTTTGTGGGTTTGTTCTTCCGACGTTGGCCCTGACACTGATATCGCTGAAAGCTGTGTCATTTCTCGCGAGTTCCTCCGCAGACGAAAAACGCATCGCGGTTTACTCCACTGCTGCCAACTATTCCCTTCCTGTCCTAGAGCGGGCGGGACGCGATTATGTGGGGCTACTGGAGATGCTAGAACCCCTTGGGGCGGTAAGCGAGAAGACTCAGGGCAGACGTTGGAAGATGCGCTACAAGAATGTTGAAGGTGAGTTCGCGGTCGGGAGGAGTCACGTCCGGATTCGTGGCACCGACATTGCCCTTTCGTCCAATTTCTTGTTGGAAAACGGGCGCGGACTAGTACCGCTGTCCTCGCTGAGCATTCTGCTGCCGCGTTTCCTGGGCGGCCCCGTGACGTTCCATGAAAGCGCGCGTCGCTTGTTCATCGGCAGCGTCGCGACGCAGTTTACCGCGACTCTAAGCAAGACAATTCCCCCGCTTCTGGTGCTGAATTTCTCCTCGCCAGTTAACCCGACCATTGCAACCGAGCCGGGCAGGTTGCGGATGGTTTTCACTCGCGAGCCGCTCAGCACGGTTGGCACCCAGACTCTGACCTTTGACGACCGGGCGATTGCATCGGCGACTTATCAGGAAAACAATGACACGGCAGAGATCGCGGTCGCGGGTATTCAGCCCTTAATGGCCAAGTTCAGCAACGATGGCCGCACTATTACGATCGCTCCGGCGCCGCAAGCTTCTATGGCGCCCATCGCCCCGGCGGCAACGCCTCCGCAGCCTCAGTCGCCAGCACCGGCGCCAGTTGCTACGGTTGCAGCTCCCGTAACTAGCCCCCTACCGGACCCTGTGGTGGCGGGTGTACGGCACTTTCTCGCGGTCGTGGATGCCAGTCATGGTGGCGATGAACGCGGCGCGGCACTGACCAATGAACTCCCGGAGAAAGATGTGACGCTGGCCATCGCACGGCAGGTGAAACAACAACTGGAGAACCACGGCATCTCGGTCCTGATGGTGCGTGATTCGGATGCGAATCTCGGAGTGGATCAACGAGCAGCTCTGGCCAACATGGCAGCGCCTTCCGTCTACATTTGCATACACGCTTCGTCACAGGGCAACGGCGTGCGCGTGTATACACCCGCAATGCCCGCGGGAGGAGAAAACCGCGGCGCATTCGTCGCGTGGAACGCGGCGCAAACCTCTTTTCTGCCGTTCAGTCAAACGGTTGTCAGCGCGGTAATCGCTGAACTACAGAAGAAAATGGCCGTGAGAAGCCTGTCCGCATCCATACGCCCGCTGAACAATGTGACGGCTCCGGTGTT
>QIAS01000459.1 GCA_003225615.1 Acidobacteriota bacterium
AGTTCAGGTACTAAAGTTACTGGTGCCATAGTCCATATGCGTTGACAATTTGTGTCAACGCGATAGGCTGCTGTTTCTCCCCCTAAAAGCAGCGATTTCGCGCCAGCAGCCAGCAATATAGCGATATCTCTCTGCCGCACCAATAGGAGATCGAGGTATGTCTCAACGGCTGGGTGACCTTCTTGTTAAAGAGAAGGTAATCACCCAAGAGCAGTTGACACAAGCGGTCAAGGTCCAGAAAGAAACCAACTGCCGCCTGGGTTCCGCCCTGGTGAAGTTGGGCTTCTTGACGGACGAAGACGTCACCAACTTCCTCTCCCGGCAGTATGGCGTTCCTGCCATCAATCTTTCCTATTTCGAGATCGATCCTTCTGTCGTAAAGCTGATTCCGTTTGAAACTGCCAAGCGCTACCAGATTCTGCCGCTGAGCCGCGTGGGCGCTTCTCTCACCATTGCCATGGTGGACCCCACGAATGTCTTCGCCATGGATGACATCAAGTTCATGACCGGCTTCAATATCGAGCCGGTGGTGGCTTCGGAAAGTTCCATCCACGACGGCATTGAGAAGGCTTACGGCACCAGCAAGGAAGAGGACCTCGAGCAGGTCATGCAGTCGATGACGGAGATCAGCGACACCGACGTCGAACTGCAGTCGGAAGAGCAGGAAATGGCGCTCTCCGATCTGGAAAAAGCTGCCGACGAGGCGCCCATCGTCAAGCTGGTGAACCTGGTGCTCACGGACGCGGTGAAGCGGGGCGCCAGCGACATTCACATGGAGCCGTACGAAAAAGAATTCCGCGTGCGCTTCCGTATTGACGGCGTGCTGCAGTCCATCATGTCGCCGCCGTTAAAGCTGAAAGACGCTATCACTTCGCGCGTGAAGATCATGTCCAAATTGGACATCAGCGAAAAGCGCTTGCCGCAGGACGGCCGCATCATGCTGAAGATGAACATTGGCGGCCGCAAGAAGCAGCTCGACTTCCGCGTCAGCACCCTACCCACGCTCTGGGGCGAAAAAATCGTGATGCGGCTGCTCGACAAGGAAAACTTGCGCTTGGATATGACCAAGCTGGGCTTCGAGTCCGAATCGCTCGTCAAATTCGAAAAAGCCATTCTCAAGCCGTATGGCATGGTGCTGGTGACGGGACCGACGGGCTCCGGCAAGACCAACACGCTTTATTCATCGATCGCGCGCTTGAACACACCCGATACGAACATTATGACCGCGGAAGATCCCGTCGAATTCCAACTCGCGGGCGTGAACCAGGTACAGATGAAGGAGCAGATCGGATTGAACTTTGCCGCCGCGCTGCGCGCCTTCTTGCGGCAAGACCCGAACATCATCCTGGTTGGCGAAATCCGCGACTTCGAGACGGCCGAAATTGCCATTAAAGCTGCTTTGACCGGCCACCTCGTGCTCTCCACCTTGCATACCAATGGCGCTCCGGAAACGATTACGCGATTAATGAACATGGGCATTGAGCCCTTCCTGGTTGCCACGTCGGTACACCTGATCTGCGCCCAGCGCCTGGTTCGCCGAATCTGCCGGGAGTGCACTGAAATTGTGGAGGTCCCTCCGCAGACCCTGATCGAAGAGGGTTACTCGCCGGAAGAATCCAAAACCGTGAAGATCCAGAAGGGAAAAGGTTGCGCAACCTGCAACAACACCGGCTACAAAGGGCGCACCGGTTTGTACGAAGTGATGGAAGTGGATGACGAAATCAGGGAACTGGTCCTGGTGGGCGCATCGGCGGTGGAACTGAAAAAGAAAGCCATCGAGCGCGGCATGATCACGCTGCGCCGCAGCGGTTTGATCAAAGTGGCAGCAGGCATGACCACGCTTGAAGAAGTAGCGCGAGAAACCATTCATTAACCAGATTAGGGGAGAGGAAAAGAAAAATTATGTCGCTTTCGCTTAGCGATCTGTTGAAACGAATGCTGGAGATGGGAGGCAGTGATCTTCACATCACCACCAACTCACCGCCGCAGGTGCGCGTACACGGTCACCTGGTTCCCCTCGATTTGCCGCAACTTACTCCTGCCGAAACCAAGCAGCTGGCTTACAGCGTGATGACTGACTCGCAAAAACACCGCTTCGAAGAAAATCTGGAACTCGACTTTTCATTCGGTTTGAAAGGCCTGGCGCGTTTCCGTGCCAACCTGTTCAACCAGCGTGGTGCTACGGCAGCGGTCTTCCGTCTTATTCCATTCGAGATCAAGTCATTCAACCAGCTTGGACTTGATAAGCCTCGCGGGCTGGTGCTGGTCACTGGGCCGACCGGATCAGGCAAGTCCACCACGCTTGCCGCCATGATCGACAAGATCAATACCGAGCGGCACGATCACATCCTCACCATCGAGGACCCAATCGAATTCGTGCACATGAACAAAAATTGCTTGGTCAACCAGCGCGAACTGCACGCTGACACCAAGAGCTTTGCTGACGCGCTGCGCGCTGCCCTCCGTGAAGACCCGGACGTGGTGCTGATCGGCGAAATGCGCGACCTGGAAACCATAGAGTCCGCTCTGCGCATCGCAGAAACCGGCCACCTCACATTCGGCACTCTGCACACCAACTCCACCACCTCAACCATCAACCGAATTATCGACGTCTTCCCGGCACACCAGCAGCCGCAGATTCGCGCGCAGTTGTCGCTGGTGCTGGAAGGCATCATGTGCCAAAGCCTGCTGGCTAATGCGGATGGCAAGGGACGCGCCATGTGCATGGAGATCATGGTGCCCAACGCCGCTATCCGTAACCTCATCCGCGAAGACAAGATTCACCAGATTTACTCCGCCATGCAGTCCGGACAGGAGAAGTTCGGCATGCAGACGTTTAACCAGGCCCTGGCCACGGCCTACTTCCAGAAGCAGATTACGCTCGAAGTCGCCACCATGCGTTCCAGCAACCAGGATGAACTGCAGGAAATGATTGCCCGCGGGGCTGGTTTATTAAACCGATCTGGCGCACCGATGGCGAAAGCCGCGGCGCCCGGAAAGCGGTGAGTCGAGGTATGAAGATTAAGCCCGCCTTTGATTGACCAGGAGGCGCGCATCGCAAATGCAAGGTCCGGCGCCATACCGACCAAGGCGCCGGAAGGCAAGTGCAGCGAAGTAAGGAGAGGCTAACCATGCCAGTTTTTACATTTTCAGGTAAGAACGCATCCGGCGAAAAAATCACCGGAGAGCGAGTGGCGGCTAACAAGCAGGTGTTGGCGGCGCAACTGCGCCGCGAACGCGTCACCCCGGGCTCGATCCGCGAAAAGGGGAAAGAGTTCTCCCTGCCGATGTTCGGTAGCGCCAAGGTCAAGACTAAGGACATCGCGATCTTCTTCCGCCAGTTCTCGGTGATGATCGACGCTGGTCTTCCCCTGGTGCAGTGTCTGGAAATCCTGGCCGCCAACCAGGAAAATCCCACCTTCCAGAAGACGCTCACCGGAGTGCGCACCACGGTCGAAGGCGGCGCCACCCTGGCCAATGCTATGCGCCAGTATCCCAACATATTCGACGATCTCACCACCAACATGATGGAAGCCGGCGAGACGGGCGGTATTTTGGACATCATCCTGCAGCGCCTCGCGCAATACGTCGAGAAGGCCGTTAAGCTGCGCTCCGCCGTGAAGTCGGCTTTGATCTACCCCGTCGCCATCGTCTCCATTGCCGTGCTGATCGTGGGTGCGCTGCTGAAATGGGTGGTGCCCATCTTTGCCAACCTGTTCGTCGGTTTGGGCGTGGATCTTCCCTTGCCCACCCGCATGGTTATTGGGCTGAGCGCGTTTGTGGGCCACTTCTGGTGGTTCTTTATTCTGGGTTCCGTGGCGCTGTTTTACGGCATCAAGCAAATCCGCAAGCATCCCAAGGGCCGCTATTACCTTGACCACATACTACTCAAAATGCCCGCGGTCGGCCCACTGCTCCGGAAAATTGCGGTCGCGCGCTTCACTCGTACCCTCGGCACCCTGATCACTTCCGGCGTGCCGATTCTGGAAGGCCTGGCCATTACCGCCAAAACTTCCGGCAACGCTGTGCTGGAAGAGGCTCTCCTGAAAGTGCGCAAAGCCATCGAAGAAGGCCGCACCATCGTCGATCCCCTCAAGGAAAGCGGCGTCTTCCCCAACATGGTGACGCAGATGATCGGCGTGGGCGAAGCCACCGGCGCCATGGACAACATGCTGCAGAAGATCGGCGATTTTTATGAGGACGAAGTCGACGCTGCCACTCGCGACATGCTGGCCATGTTGGAACCGCTCATTATCGGTTTGTTGGGCATCAGCGTCGGAGGCATCGTGGTTTCGTTGTATCTGCCGCTGTTCTCAATGATTGCCAAGCTGTCGGGCTAACCACAATTCGCGCCGGAGGCCCACCCGAACTCGGGGACGGCCTCCGCGAGCGTAAGTTCTTACTGCCTTCTCCGGCGTCGCTGCGGAGGGACTTTCCGGGTGGGAGCACCCGGTACATGGGAATCTGGATCAGAGTCGAGCCGATGTTTGATGAGCGGAACTGGCTGGCGTGGCTGGTGAAGGTCCGTATCATTATCCTCACATTTCTACTCGGCATTGAACTGATCGTTGCCCAGTTCACCACATCTTCTATTCCGCTGAAATTGTTCGTCAGTGTCCTGCTGCTGTGGTACACGCTCTCGCTCTTTTTTGTGCTCCTGATTTCGTTCTGGCGGGAGCACCGGCTGCACTCCCTCCTGCAGGTGCTCACCGACCTGGCCATGGTCACGCTGGTCGTACATGTGACGGGCGGCCTGGACAGCTCGCTGAACTTTCTTTATCCGCTGGTCATTATCGTTGCTTGCATCCTGCTGCCCCGGGTGTGGGCCTACCTGGTAGCGGCGCTCGCATTCATCCTCTACGGCGCGGTTCTGGAAT
>QIAS01000460.1:0-2483 GCA_003225615.1 Acidobacteriota bacterium
TGGGATCATGCACTATTTCCCCAGACAAGCAAGAAGCCGAGCGTTTTCGCGCTGCAGAAAAGGAGAAACTTACCCGACCAGCTCCTGCTCAATTCAGCGTTAAACCTACTCCTAATCGACTGATAGAAGTTAACTGGACGAGTTTTCCTGGTTCTGGACAATAGAATGGAAATGATTCACTTGAAGGCCGGATGCCGCTGCGTGCGTGTGGCTGGAACCCGCAGTGAACCACGTGGCGCGCTTTCTCGATTTTCGCTGATCGTCGTTCTCCCCGAGCCACTCGGCTCACGTAAGAAGGGTGAACGCCAAGCTAATTGGCAATTCGTCCGTAAGCTCCGCGAAATAAACTGTGCCACCAGGGTCAGATAAGGGTCACTTCGCAGTCCAACCGCGCTCAAATCGGACTAATTGTGCCAGTCGTGTCCATTCGTTCGTTATAGTTCCGGGATGGTTGTACATTCGATTCCCATCTCCCACCCCAGATGCTAAAAGGCTTAGGCCAAAAACCCTGCCGAGTGGGCCAACGCTGGAGATTGCTACCAGCTCTACCCCTATCATTCCGAGTCACCATCAGAACAAACAGCAGGGGCAAATAGAACACTGTGGCTTGCAGCAAATGGCGTGCACGGCGCTTGGACGCGGCGCTGGATAATGGCATATCGAAGGATGCGAGCCGGGCCGCCACGTAGAGAAGAACGCTGCTCAGCCCCAGGGATCCGAACAAGTAAATTCGGCCGGACATCCCCACAAAAGCCGGCAGCAAAGCTACGGGAATCAGCGCTAGCGAGTAGACGAGAATTCGGCGCGCCGTGGAGCGGCCATCCGGCTCCACGACTGGCAACATGCGTATTCCTCCCTGTGCGTAGTCGTCGCGATAAAGCCAGGCGATGGAGAAAAAATGTGGGAACTGCCACAGGAAAAGTATGGCAAACAGTACCAGCGTGCCCGGCTCGATTCGGCCGCGTACCGCTGTCCACCCCAGCACTCCTGGCATCGCTCCGGGGAACGCGCCGATGAAAGTGCAGAGAGGCGATACTCGCTTCAAGGGCGTGTAGGCCGCGAGGTACACGACCGCGGTGGCAAAGGTCAAGACGCTAGTCAACGTATTGCAGAATTGTGCTAGATAAATGGAGCCGCCTAGTGTCAGGACCATCCCGACTGAGGTAGCGTGCAAAAGGCTCATGCGGCCGGCGGGCAGTGGGCGACGAGCGGTGCGTCGCATTTTCGCGTCTACGTCGCGCTCCAGGACCTCATTCAAAGTGGCCGTACCGCTGGAGACCAGGCCGATCCCGAGTACGGCGTGAAACATACCCCAGGACAGAGCCGCAACCCCCGCCTTCTGCGCGCCGAAAAAATACCCGCACCATGCGGTCATCATAATAAGCGTGGTGACACTCGACTTGGTGAGTTCAGCGTAATCACGCGCAAGCGAAGTTGCGTGACCCCGGCAGACGGTCAGTGTTTGTGCGAATGTGCTCATGCCATAGCTCCGATCGCAAACTTGCAACAACCGGACAGATGTGCTGGGCGAAGTTATCAGCGATCCCTGAACGCCTCTGGCGGATCCAGCCAGCACTGCTTCCAGAAAGCAGTATCTGATAATTCTCCCGTGTTCAAGCGCTGTAAAGCCGCAACCGTGGCTGCGGCCATGCCGCCATCCGCGGCATCAAAAACAATGACAATTCCTTCTACTTTGTCCGGCAAGCGCGAAAGCGCCGGGTAGGCTTTACGAAACACGGACCGTGCAAAAGTGGCGCGCCGATTTAAGCCGGAGTCTTGCCGGCTCTCGTTGGACTCGACCCAAATGATCTTTACCTTTTTTCCGCGGAGTTGCTCCCACTGCCCGGGAAAAGTTGCGGTTTCTTCCCGCGTTTGCTGAAAAACATCACGGCTAGAGGCCGCAGCACTATTCTGGCTGCGCAGAGCGCCGGCATTTACCACGGATAGATCGAGAGCTCCGCGTCGGATCCAGCCGCGCAACAGAGAGGTGACCTGCACGTGCACCCAATCGGCTTGTGTTTCCACAAGCTGGAATTCGTCCTCTGCATCCGCAAGAAACAGAATTTTTGCTCCCTGGAAGGGGCGCGAGAATATTGGTGTTCTAGATTCCTTCACTACGACGAGGTTGTCAGGTCGCGTCTGGCTATGAAGGATCTCGTCAAGATTTTTCGCTTGCTCATTGAGCTGCTGAACGCGCTTTTCGGTCGCGCTGTCCGGAGCTGGAGCCGCAAATGCGTCCTTCGTATTGGCTGGTGGGCTGGAAGCGCCGGGAGTTCGAAAAACGGAAGCGCCCTTTGCGACTGACGCTGCATCCGGCCACGTTCCTGTTGCAGCGCTTGGAGCTGCAGTTCCACCGCTGTCTCGTGAAGGCATGTTTGGAGCAGCCGTGGGTTGCACTGACATTTTGCCGGACAAAGTTTCCTGTAGTCGCTCGAAGAGATCGCTTTCCAGTCGTCCATTCGAGGCGAGGGATCGGTAAGCTG
>QIAS01000460.1:2654-3175 GCA_003225615.1 Acidobacteriota bacterium
GAAGCGCAGCTTCCACGTCTGCCTTGGAAGCACGGAAAGTACGCTCGTAAGGCTGCGTCTGGGCGGCACTCCACGAAGGTGTGAACAGGGCAAGCGCCAGAAGCCAGAGAAGTGGGCTTCGAGAGCAGATGCGGCAGCTTCCTGATTTAGTGGTCACGGCAGCGGCTCCAGTTGACTGCGGCGGATCCAGCCGTGATGACGGTCCTGAGTTTCGACCCCGTACCAATAAGGCGTCAAAATCAATATGACCACTTCAGTGCGCGCCGGCAACGCCTGTATCGTGGTGGCGTTTCGGAAAGGTGCTGACTTCAGTGGTACGCCATCCGCCTTGGCACGCATTTCCACTTGATGTCGTAAATGTTCCACTTTCTGCTCGAGCTGCTTCGTGGAAGAATCGGGTCTTTCGGTAGTATTTGCTTCCGGCGCGCGTGCTTCGGAGATCACGCGATTCTCCGTCGGCGGCTCCTGGAACTTCCTTTCGTCTCCTTGCGCTTGCGCTCGCTTCGTTTGGAGAGCTTGCA
>QIAS01000460.1:3405-6690 GCA_003225615.1 Acidobacteriota bacterium
GGCGGCAGCCTTGTGCGCACCGGTAAGCGTCTTCTCTTTTTCATAGACGTAGGTTCCGTGAATGATCTGGTCGCTGGCGACCTCCTCCACCGCCTGCAGAACATCGGCTTCGCCGGCTGGAACCAAGACGGTGACGCTGGCAAGGGATTCTGCTCTGTCCTTTGAAGGGAGCGCGAAAACTTGAACCACGGTGGCGAACCAGGCCAGCAGTGCAAATGAAACTACGAAAATACGCGCGATCAGACGCCGGCTTGCCTGTTTCGGCCCCATTTCTGCAGTCATTCCCGCCCCACGAAGACACACATCCGAGGACAGCATAGGTACTCCCGTGCGTTCAGGAATGTCAAGCCTAAAGTTGCGCGTGCACGCACATCGCGATCGGGTTGGTTTAAAACAAAAGACTATTAGCGCGACAGAACTCCGGAAGCATCAAAACGCCGCCACGGTCAGCAGCTTCCATGCCGGTTTATCCAACTACATCTTATGCCCAGTTGCTTTTTACTTGACTGCTGTGTTAGCTGGATGATAGTAAATGCGTCCGCACGCACTTTGTGGGGAAATGCGCGCTTCTGTGCGAACCCATTTGAGTCCAGGAGGATTTCATGACCTCTTCCCGGATCAGTCTCGCCGGTGGGTTGTTGCTTCTATTCGTCTTGTTCGGCAGCTTGCAAGATGCTTCTGCCATACCAGCCTTTGCTCGCAAGTATGGCTTGCGTTGCTCAGCCTGTCACGTGGCCTGGCCGGTGCTGAATGACTTCGGCTGGCGATTCAAAGACAACGGCTACCAGCTGATGAATGATCGTGACGCACCGATCTGGCAGAATCCTGCCTATTGGCCTATCACGTTGCGCATTACTCCGAACTGGCATCGCGAGAGCACCAACAAGGTGGCCGTGGACACTGGGCCGCCCGATCCGGTTACTGGAGTCTTCCCTCAGACCGAGACCCAGATAACCTCGCACGGTTTTGACAACTCCGGACTAGACATCCTCACTGGTGGCACGCTGGAGAAGAATATTTCCTTCCTTCTGGTGCCTTCCGCTGACGAGACCGGAGCCTTCCACTTCGAATCAGTGTGGGTTCGAATGGACAATCTGTTTAAGACCCCGTGGATGAACGTAAAGTTCGGAAAATTTGAGCTGGATAACTTCATTTCCGAAAAACGCATTTTGAATTTATCGGCAAATGGAGGTTCCTATCAGCTCTACCACTTCACTCCTCCCGGGGACAGCAACGTGTTTGGCCAGATCGGAGATAACCAACTCGGACTGGAATGGAGTGGCCACTCCTTAAATGATCGCACCCGGCTCTCTGCCGCAGTATTCAGCTCCAGTGATGGCAGTCCTGATCTGGCCAACGCCAATACCTACACGGGATTCTTTTCCGGAAGCCAGGCTTTCGACCTGGGCGGCCTTGGACTCCAGCGGGTCGGGGGCTATGCCATGTTTGGCGAGGCACCAACGTATTCTTTTCAAGTCTGGGCAATGAGAGCTTCTATCGGGTCGGCGTTTTCGGAGACTTCTACATCAAGAAATTAGACGTCGCCTGGTACTTCCAGCATGGCTCCGACGACGCACACTTCGGAACCGCGACCCCAGCCAACGTACCACTACTCACGGGAGCACGGGCCCCCACCTGGAACGGATTCTTCGTGGAGCCTCATTTCACGGTGAATCCGCAGTTCGTTGTGTTTGGACGCTCGGAGTGGGTGCGAATGTCGCAGCAAGCCTTGCCCGGTACGCCCTCTAATTTTGGCGACATCGACAATTACGTTGTCGGATATCGCTGGTATCCCATTATGACCAGCCGAGCCGGTTTCGCCTTCCACAACGAGTACTCCTGGATCCGGCAACGCGGAACATCACCGGTCACGGCTACGGACCTGACCAGCAACAGTCTGTTCTTTGGATTTGACTTCGATTTCTAGAGGGATACAGATGCGCACACAATTCCTGTCGCTGTTATTGAGCGCGGCTGCGGTTGTCGCGCTGTCTGCTGTCTCCAGCGCCCAGTTAACCAAGGACCAGCAGGATCAATGGCTGGGCGCGGAAAGCCACGTCGCTGGTATGACCGGCCACGCCGGGGCGGCGCGGACAAACTATCGCCGCTACTGCACCGGATGCCACGGTGATCTTGGCGACGGCGAAGGCGAGAACGCCCAGTGGATAGATCCCAAGCCCCGCAATTTCACTCTGGGTATTTTTAAGTGCCGCTCCACTCCGACCGGTACTTTGCCTACCGACGACGACCTCTACGATACAGTCGGCCGCGGCCTAATTACTTCCAACATGCCGCAGTGGCTGCCGCTGACTGCCCAGAATCGTGCGGACTTAGTCGCCTACGTGAAGCACTTCTCCCCACGCTTCCAGAAAGAAAAACCCGGGGAGTCACTCAAAATTCCTCCAGAACCGGAAGTCACTCCGGACAGAGTCAAGGCCGGCCAGGAAGTGTTCCGCAAAGTGGAGTGTTGGAAGTGCCATGGAGTGGAAGGCAGGGGTAACGGCCCCTCCGCCGATACGCTCACCGACGACCAAAACCGGCCGATCAAGCCCTATAACTTCCACGATGAGACCCGGTTCAAGTGCGGCACCACTGATCAGGATCTCTATCGAATCATCATGACGGGCCTGGATGGCACTCCCATGCCGTCGTTTGCCGACAATATTAAGCCCGACGAGGCCTGGGACCTGGTGTTCTACTTGCGTAGTCTGCAGCCTATGCACTCAAAAGAGAAGGACATCGCACGACAACTCGGGTTGAAACCGATCAATCCAAACGCAGCGCCGGCGGCCCCAGCTCCACAGCAGTGAGCCGATGATCGGGTTGAGAGACCTGTCCGACGTTTAAGGAGAAAGAAATGAAAGCGGGATATAAGTTAGGGATAACCGTTTCAGCGCTGTTGTTACTCGCATACGGCCTGTTGTATTCCACGCAGAATGTGAGTGCCGCTGCGGACGGCAAGATCAGCGGAACCGTCAAGCTGGATGGCACTGCTCCGCATATGAAACCGATTGACATGTCCAAGGACCCAGTTTGCGTCAAGGCGCACGAGGGACACCCGGCCGTACTGGAGAACGTGATCGTCGGACAAGGCGGGGGATTGGAGAACGTGGTTCTTTATCTTTCCGAGGGGCTCCCGGCCAGCGCTGCCAGCGAAGTACCGTCACAGCCGCAGAAGTACGATCAGCACGGATGCATGTATGTGCCGCATGTCTTGGGAGTAGATGTTAACCAGAAAATCGAAGTCATCAACAGCGATCCGACTACACACAACATTCATCCCAT
>QIAS01000460.1:6767-9333 GCA_003225615.1 Acidobacteriota bacterium
TGCAACATCCACCCCTGGATGCACGGCTGGCACGTCGTAGTGAAGGGCCCATATGCAGTCACGGACGACAAAGGGTCCTACACCATTAACAACGTCCCGCCGGGAAACTACACCGTGACTGCCTGGCAGGAGATGTACGGAACCCAGACGCAGAAAGTGACTGTCGCGGCGGGCAAGCCCGGCACGGCGGATTTCACGTTCAAAGCCAAATAGGAAACTTTAATGCTCAGCCGGGACCCGGACGAGCATCCCACGGTCCCGAACCGCATTGCCAGAAAACGGTTTTCCAGAGTCCCATATTGCGGGAGGCACTATGGCCAAGTTGTTTGCGGTTACCATCATCGTGATTGCAATAGCTTCCGCAATTCCCATTCTGCGCCACACCTGGTGGATGGCACCGGACATCTCTAGCCACGGCGCTCCGATTGATGAGCAGATGTCGGAGACAATGGCCGAAGCGGGCATTTCATTCTTGGCCTCGCAGATCCTGCTTGGCATTTTCATCTGGAAGTTTTCCTATCCCAAACCCGGGCAAAAGATCAGGAATTTTCCCGGCGGCTCCATGGCGTTGGTCATAGGAGCCTTTCTGCTGGTCGGGACTGAAGTTCTGGCGCTCGGGGCGTTTGGAGCCAAAGCCTGGGCCTCAATCTATCTGACCCCTCCGTCCGCAAACGCGATGCCTGTGCAGGTTCAGGCCGGACAGTTCGCTTTCTATTTCCGTTTTCCGGGTCAGGATGGGACTTTCGGCCCCATTCACCCCGATCTGATCAGTGAAGCCAACCAGAATTTCTATGGCTTGGATCCCGACCACGATCCCGCTTCGAAGGACGATATTGTGACGGCAGAGCTCGCCATCCCTGTGAACCGCGAGATCCATTTGCTGATGCACTCAAAGGACGTCGGGCATTCATTTTTTGTGCCCGAGTTGCGCGTGCACCAGGATTTCGTTCCTGGTCTGGATCTATCAATTCATTTCACGGCAACCAAGGTCGGAAGATATGAAATTGTCTGTACACAACTTTGCGGCCTTGGACACTACAACATGAAAGCCTATCTGTCGGTGATGTCGCAGGCTGACTTTGACGACTGGTTGAAGAAGCAGGCGGCCAACCAATAGCTGAGAACCGTCCCCGGTGACGGAAAGATTCCGTTTCGAGGTGACCCTATGCATGATATGTCAGCGCACGCCCACGTGGCGCATCACGGGCCTCCGACAAGTTTTATTCGCAAGCACATTTTTAGTATCGACCACAAGGTTATCGGCAAGCAGTATTACGGGCTGGCCCTGGTGGCGGTGTTTGTCGGCATGGTGCTTTCCTGGTTGATGCGTATCCACCTCGGATGGACAAATTTCGCCATTCTTGGGCTCCATCTGCTTTCCAAAAACGGCGCTCCTGGAAACGTGATGACTCCAGAGTATTACCTGCAGCTGATGACCATGCATGGCACCATCATGGTCTTCTTCGTGCTTACGACCGCGCCCTTCGCCGCGTTCGGCAATTTCTTTTTGCCCATCCAGGTCGGCGCAGAGGATATGCCCTTCCCCCGTTTCAACATGATGTCGTTCTGGGTCACCTTCGTGGCCTTCCTGGTTCTGATCGCGTCATTTTTCGTGAGTGACGGACCAACTCTCGGCGGTTGGACGCAGTACGCCCCCCTCAGTGCACTCGGGTCGGTAGCCGGTCCGGGCGAGGGCATGGGCGTTGTCCTTTGGGCAGCGTCCATTGGAATTTTCTGCATTGGCCAGTTGCTAGGCTCGTTGAACTTCATTACGACCACCCTCGACATGCGAACCAAAGGCATGAGTCTGTGGCGGCTGCCCTTGAGCACCTGGGGCTGGTTCATCACCTCGGTGATGGGTTTAACCGCGTTCGCGGTGCTGATGCCCGCCTGCATCCTGCTCATCCTTGACCATGTGGCGGGAACCAGCTTTTTTGTGCCCTCCAATTTAGTGGTCAACGATCAGCTGCAACCGCATTCTGGCGGCTCGACTTTGTTGTGGCAGCACCTGTTCTGGTTCTTTGGACATCCGGAGGTATACATCGCAATCGTACCGGGCATGGGAATCGTATCCCATGTTCTGGTTGCCAATATGCGCAGGCCTCTGCTGAGTCACCGCGTCATGGTTTACTCCATGGGCGCGCTGGCGGTGCTCAGCTACATGGTCTACGGCCATCACATGTTTGTGAGCGGCATGAATCCGATTTCCTCCATAGCATTCTCCTTCCCCACGCTGGTTATTACCATCCCCTCTACGATCATTGTGCTGATCTGGATGGGTAGCTTGTATGGGTCGAAGCTGCGCATCAACACTGCCTCCTTGTTCGCCCTGGGCATGATCTCGATGTTCATCAGCGGCGGGGTGAGTGGATTTTTCCTGGCGCAGCCTTCCCTGGACATCATGCTGCATGCCACCTACTTCGTGGTGGGCCACTTCCACCTGGTAATGGCGGTTGCGGCCATCTTCGGAATTTTTGCCGGAACTTATTTCTGGTTCCCCAAGATGTTTGGAACGATGATGAACGAAACGCTGGGCAAGATTCATTTCTGGCTTACTTTCGTCGGC
>QIAS01000461.1 GCA_003225615.1 Acidobacteriota bacterium
TCCCTCTCCTTTCCCAGCCCACCCGCGTGGGCATGCCAGGTTTCACTTACATTCGCGACAAGCGCGACAATCCGCTCGACACTACCAAGGGCAACTACACCACCGTGGATGGTGGCACGGCCTCGAGTTATTTCGGTTCCGAGGCGGACTTCGGCCGCCTGCTCTTCCAGAATTCCACCTATCAGCCTTTCGGCAAGAATCCGCTGCCGGGAAGGAAGTACGTATTTGCCCGTTCTACTCGCATAGGAATCGAAAATCCTTTCGGCAGCACCGTCATTCTCGCTCCAGGCGAGAATCTTCCCAAAGGCAGTCCGCTGCATCCCATTCCCCTTCCGGAGCGCTTTCTGATGGGCGGCGGCAATTCGCATCGAGGCTTCGGATTGAATCAGGCAGGTCCTCGCGACCCGACCACCGGTTTTCCTCTGGGCGGCAGCGCTCTTTTTCTCAACAACCTCGAACTTCGTATGCCCCCGGTTCATCTCCCCTACCTCGGAGACAACGTGAGCTTTGCCGTCTTTCACGACGCGGGCAATGTTTTCACCGCCGAGCACGACATGGTGCATAGTTTCTTGAATTGGCGTCAGCCCAATACCAGCCTCTGTAAGCAGCAGACAGCTATAACTACATCTCCCAAGCTGTTGGAATTGGAGTGCGTTACAGGACGCCGATCGGGCCGGTTCGCTTCGACTTCGGGTACAATCTAAATCCACCTGTGTTCCCCAGTTGCACGACTGATCCCCAGGGAAAATGCATTGCGGGTACATTCCACCCGCAGCAACTCCGCCGCTTTAATGTTTTCTTTAGTATTGGTCAGACATTCTGATGATGAGAAAGCTTTTCCCGATTGCGGCGCTCGTCTTTATCTTGCTGGCAAATCTCTTGCTGCAAGCCGGCGATGTCATCGATCGCATTGTTGCCACCGTCAATGGCCGCGCCATCCTCCAGAGCGATTGGGAAGAAGCCATTTCCTATGAAGCCTTCATTAATGGCCGTCCTGTGGAGAAGCTGAGCATCGAGGACCGCAAGGCTACGCTGGACCGCCTCATCGACCAGGAACTGCTCCGGCAGCAACTGCATTTCATAGACTCTCCTCAGGCTACGAACCAACAACTGAGCCAGCGCCTGCAGGAGATTCGCAAGCTGTACCCCGGAGCCAACACCGAGGCAGGCTGGCAAGCCACGCTTCAGCGCTACAAGCTGAATGAGATGGAACTGCAGCGTCGCCTGGCGCAGCAACTGGACCTCGCGCGATTAATAGAAGCTCATTTCCGTCCGGGCATTCAGATTGATTCCCACAGCATCGAGGTCTACTACCAGGAAAAACTCGTTCCCGAGTTGCGCAAATCCGGCTCCAGACCGCTTGCCCTGAACGAGGTCGCACCTAAAATCCGCGAGCTTCTCACCCAGGAAAAAATGAACGAGCTGCTCGGTTCCTGGCTGCGCAACCTGCGCGCGGAAAGCCAAATCAAGAACCAGGCCTCGCCCACCGCCGCCAAAGGAGACCAGTCCCGTTGACGGATGTTGCCCACAAGCCGCGCCGCAGGTTCTGGAAATACTTGCTGGTCGTATTTCTGCTCGCTGTCTTGGCTGTGGTTTGCCTGGTCTGGTACGCCACGACAGATTCGTTTCAGGCCACGGTTCGCCGGCGCCTCGTGGCTGAACTGGAAACCATGACCGGCGGCAAAGTCGAGGTTGGCGGCTTCCACACCATTCCATTTCGCTTACGCGCCGACATCCGAAATCTCACCATTCACGGACGCGAACAGCCCGGCGAAATTCCCTACGCGCATGTGGACCGCGTCATTGCCGATGTTAAAGTCATTTCCCTGTTCGGCACCGAGTTCGGCTTTCACCGCGTCTTGCTCGATCATCTCGTCGTGCACATCATTATTTATCCTGACGGCTCCACGAACCAACCTCCGCTCCGCGCCAAGAGCACTTCTCCGAAATCTCCCGTAGACCCGCTTTTCTCTCTCGCCATCAGCCGGCTCGACGTGCAAAACGGGCAACTCATCTGGGACAACCAGCGCATCCCGCTCAATTTCACGGCGACTGATCTTTCTGCCGGGATGTCCTACTCCCATTTTCGTCGCCGCTTCGAAAGCTACGTGGTCCTTGGGAAAGTGGATACAAAGTTCCAGGATTTTCGACCCTTCTCCTGGCGCGCCCAAGCCCAGTTCGGACTTGCTTCCAACCACATTGATGTCAGCTCTCTGAAATGGTCTTCGGGACTTTCACAACTGGAAGCAAGCGGGCGCCTGAACGACTTTCAGCAGCCAAAAATTGACGGCAGCTACAAAGGCACAATCGATCTTGCGGAACTGGACACCATCGTCAGGCGCCGCGAAATTCGCGCCGGCTTGCTCGACATTCAAGGCAAAGGCTCATGGTCGCTCGATCACTTCCTCTCCGAAGGCAAGTTCCTCGTGCGTGGTCTCGATTGGCGCACGCCGAACCTTGCGCTCCACAACGCCAGCTTGGCTTCTGATTTCTGGGTCACCGACCGCCAACTCAGGCTCTCTAAAATGGATGGCCGCCTGCTCGGGGGAAGCGCAGTTGGTGACCTGGAAGTTACAAACTGGCTCGCGTCCCTGCAGACCAAGCCCGCGCGTAACATTGCGACCAAGAAAGAACTGCCCGAGCAGAAAGGTCTGCTGCGTCTACGCTTGAAGGGCCTGTCTCTTCCGGCGCTTGACGCCGCGCTCAGCACTCCCGCCCGTCCGCTAAGTCGTGCGAACCTCGCCGGCGCAGCGGAGGGCAGCGTTGATGCGCACTGGCGAGGATCGGTGCACAATCTCGAAGCGCAGGTTGCCTTGGACGTGAGCCCGCCCGCTCACAGTTCGCCTCCCGAACTGC
>QIAS01000462.1 GCA_003225615.1 Acidobacteriota bacterium
TCCCGCAATGACGGCCGCAGTGCGCGCTCCAAACCCTGCCTTAGTAACCGTAAATACCTGAAAACAGGACACATCTGAGGAGCTCGGACATAAGTCCCTTTGGCACTCCCTGTGCTTTAGTAAGGGTGAAGACTTTGTCGGGGGCATTCCGTGGAACCTACCCTGATGGTGATTGGCCTAAACCACCGAACGGCCGCGGTAGCTGTTCGCGAGCGGTTCTGGATGAACGACACAAGTCGCCATGACGCCTTGCTGAAACTGTCGGAAGCTGAGGGGATTGAGGAAGTCATAGTTCTCGCCACTTGCAATCGCACCGAATTCCTTCTATGGGCGAACGACGCCCCGCTGGCAGCGCAGTCCGCGCTGCACTTCCTCAGCGCCGAGTACGGATTGAAGCTGTGCGAGTGGAAGAATTTCTATCGTCTGCTCGACGAAGCCGCCCTCCTCCACATTTTTTGTGTGGTCTCCAGCCTGGATTCGATGGTGCTGGGTGAACCGCAGATCATTTCCCAGGTCAAGACCGCCTGGCAGCAGGCGCAGAAGCTGGGCACGACCGGCCGCTTTCTGGATGCGGTGATGCAGAAGGCATTAACCGTCTCCAAACGCGTGCGCAGCGAGACCGCAATCGGCGATGCAGCGGTTTCGATCCCTTATGCGGCCGTGGAACTGGCCCGCCAGATCTTCGGCACCTTGGACGACAAGAGAGTTCTCCTGCTCGGCGCAGGAAAGATGAGCGAGCTCTCAGCGCGTGGATTGATCAATTACGGAGCGCGCTCTGTTGAGGTGATCAACCGTACCTTGGAACATGCGGTAGAGCTCGCCGCCAAGCTGGGCGGCACTGCCATCGCTTTCGAAGAACGCTGGCAGCACCTGGTGGATGCGGACATCGTGATCAGCTCAACCTCGTGCCCGCATGTCATCCTGGGCCGCGAAGAAGCCGAGCGGATCGCATCTGAGAGGAATCATCGGCCACTCCTGATCGTAGACATCGCCTTGCCCCGCGACATCGATGCAGCCGTGCGGGACATAAAGGGCATCATTTTGCATGACATTGACGACCTGCAAAAGGTCGTGAACCACAACACAGGCGAGCGGGAGACCGCGGCCGCTGAGGCTCAGAAGATCGTCTTAGCCGAGGCGGAGGATTTCCGCCGCAAGCTGCAGTCAGAACGGGTAGTACCCACGATCGTCGCCTTGCGCAACCGCCTGGACGAGATTTGCCGGCAAGAACTGGAGTCTTTTCGACTAGAGTACGGGCCTTTTTCTAAGGATCAGGAGCAGATGTACGTCGCGGTGACATCTCGGATTACTCAGAAAATTTCAGGATCGTTGGCCCGCGAACTCAAAGACCTTCCAGAAAAGGTGGAACAAGACCAAATGACTATTGCGGTACGGCGTTTGTTCCACCTGGAAACGCCCCAAGCGGCGCTTGCCGGCACCAGAAATTGAGAGGAGCAGCTTATGGGTGCAGCCAGGACCACGCATGCGCAAGTCAGAAATGAGGCAAGTTGGAGCAGCACGCAGGCCTACATTCTGGCAGCATTCTGCCTGCTCTTGGGGGTTGCCCTGGGATACCTGTTTCGCGGTTCAGGCTCCGCGGTTGAGGACCCTGCCGCGGCAACGACTGCGAACAGCAGCGCGCCGCAAGGAGCGAGCCAGAAGCAACTCAGCCCGGAGCAGCAGCGCGAGATGGCCGAGCGCGCAGCCGCCCCTCTGCTCTCCACTTTGAGCGCCAATCCTAACGACTTCGACACCCTGGTGAAAGTGGCCAATCTCTACTACGACGGGCAACAATTCCCCGACGCGATCAAGTACTACGAACGTGCCCTGAAAATCAGCCCTGACAATCCGGATGTTCGCACCGACTTCGGAACCGCGCTCTGGTACATGGGAGAAGCGGACAAGGCTATTGCCGAATTCCAGAAATCCCTCAAATCCCGCCCCGGCCATCCTGAAACCCTGTTCAACCTGGGCGTGGTCCGGTGGCAAGGCAAGATGGATCCCAAGGGTGCGGTGCAGGCTTGGGAAGAACTCCTAAGACAGAACC
>QIAS01000463.1:0-2294 GCA_003225615.1 Acidobacteriota bacterium
CTGTGCCCAGGCACCGCAGCATCATCAGCTGAAAATCTGTTGCAAGTGAAATGTTTCGTTCGATTCCGGATTTCGGAATCTAGAACGCGGATGAATATCCGGCATGAAGCTGACTCAGTTGTGCTAAAGGTGTGAGTAGGGCCGCGAACCCAAGGCCAGTAGTGCCTTCCAGAGGCCCAAAGAATGCGACGCGTTAGTTGCGTCCGGGGAGCGTAACCAGAAAAATACGCTCTTTGGCGGAGGGTGGTGGTGTCGGCATTTATTTCTTGTTACATTTTCCGAACTGCAGGCCGAAAAGGCCATGGATCCAGCACGGCGCTCAGTTTTATTTGTAGAAACCGGATGGGCTGGCAGAGGCGCTACTATTGCGGGTCTCACAGCGCCGGAAGTGAAGTGGCGTTCCTGTGGAAAGCGAAGTATAGATGCAGCTCAGGGTTATTGGAGGACGTGAATCAGGCCGTTCTGCCGGCCGGGCTGGAGTGGAAACTATCCCGCCGATCAGCTGGCTGCTGTCCGCACTGGGAGACGCGCTCAAGGCCACACCCACCAGCAGGAGGGCCGCTGCGGTCCACTTGAAGAGCACGGAAGTGAGCTTTCGCAGCGCATCGTATCTGGACAATTGAAACCCAAGAGGTCCTCCGATGAGAACTGGTCTTCGCGCGCTCGTTATTACTCTATGGCTGTTCTCCGTGCCTATCCACTGCTTTTCCCAGGCTGAAGGCATTCTCACCGACACTCTAAAGTTGCGCACAGCACCATCGCTCAAAAGCAAGCAAACTGGAACTCTTAAAAAAGGCGCTCACGTGACTCTGCTGGAAGCTACTCCAACGGACGGTTTCTATCATGTGCGGGCTTCCAGAAACCGCGAAGGCTGGATTTGGGCCAGGGGAGTCAAGCTTGCGCAGCCCGGCGCGAAGGCCGGGAGCAAATCGCGAAAGCTCGTACGCCATCCGGCATCGCGAGAACTGGAGCCGCACAAGCCAGGCGAGGCTGCGGCCATGTGCCAGCCCGATCTCGCTTCCTGTCCTCCCGCAGGATGTGCGGCGCCGGACAGCCCTCACGGGCTCGCCAACCGGTTGAAACGCACCCTGCCAACCGGAAGCAACGCGGTCGTGCTGACATTTGATGATTTCGCCAGCCTGCAACAGCAAGCGGATAATCTGGTAGGCGAAGACAAGGAACTCACTGCGGAACAGAGGGCTCAACTTAAGGGATTGACGGTTAGCAATGGGCAGGTTTCCGAAGGAGATGTGGTGTCGCTGGTTGGCTACCTGGTCGGAACTCCGCACCCCAACACCGGGGAATCGGTGAACTGCAATCTGAAACAAGAACAGAACAACGATTTCCACATTCCGTACTCCAATGCTCCAAACAACACCGATTTCGACGGAATCGTCATAGAAATGATCCCCCAGAACCGGCCGGATACCTGGAATCTGGCGAACCTCACGCAGGTGGAGAACAACCAACAACTCGTGATGGTCACGGGCGGCTTGTTCTATGACAACTTCCATCGGGTGAATGGAGATCCGAATAACCCTCAAAGCGGACAGCCACATCGCTTCGCGCTATGGGAAGTTCATCCCATTACCCAATTCGTAGTTTGTACAAAGATGGACAACTCCTGCGATCCTTCGCAACCGGGCGACTGGTCACCCCTTGGTGGGGGATAGCTCGCGAACTCAACCCAATGCGCCGCCGTCGAATTACGAATTTCAAGAGTGTAAAGAGAGAGGTGTGCCATGCCAGCAAAGCCCACTCTAAAACATAAGCACAAAGGCAAAATTACAAAGGAGATGCTCCGTCGCATCGGACAGCGGCCCAACGTAATCCAGATCGTCCCGCCTCGCAACGTGGTTCGCCCTTCGTACCTGCATGAGGATGAAGGCCGCGATCTTGTGAGTCTGCCGCTCGCGTCGCCCACCGGACCCGGCGGTGCCCCAGGGTTCCGCAACCGTTCGGGCAGCCAGGTCGCCGTTCCGCAAGTGACCAATATTTATCTCGGCCCTTTTTGGGGAGACCAGAATTTCGTCGAGGGCTTCAGCAAAGCAATTGTTGAGAACGGTTACCTCGACCCCTTGCGAGATCTCAGCTATGGCACCGGCCCGGGCACGTATCAAGGACTCGTAAACGGCCCGGTCCTTGCTGCCGGGACCACCTTCCACGACACGGACGCACAGTCTACCGTGCGCTCCTTGCTCGATCAGGGAACCATTCATGGCGACGTTAATAGTCTGTTCGTGCTGATACTGCCCGATGGCGTGACCTCAGTTATGGATCAAGATGGCTCGCAA
>QIAS01000463.1:2334-6845 GCA_003225615.1 Acidobacteriota bacterium
CTACAACGGCACCAGTATTGCTTACGCGGTTTTGCCATCATCCCTCTGCCAGGGGTGTGGCGGCCTGATCGGGGATTTTACCGCCGTCTATGCCCACGAACTGGCTGAGTCGGTCACGGACAAAGTGCCCGGCCAGGGCTGGGTGGCCGACGATGGCGAGGAAAACGGGGATCTAGAAGCCTGGATTCTGTTTGGCTGGGGCCCGCCCGAGGACCCCAACCGCTATACCATTCAGGGCTATTACACCAATGAACGTGGCAACACCGTGGGCGCCTGGAGGCAGGCTTCCCTCGGCTGAATTCGCGTCCGACTTTTGCATACTGGAAATACTGTATGGAACGTAGGGCGTTTCCCCCCTAAACTGTCGTTGACTTTGGTGGCAGTCCAGCACTTCATCCCTAATTCTGGTATTTTTTTATTAAAGTAACGCTTTTAGGGACTGGCTACGGAAAGCATGCTCAACGGCACAGGCCTCGTTCAGCTGATTTGGGGCATTCCTGACGTGAACTCTGCAAACCAGGGGTTTTAATGGGTTTACTGCGTATTCTGATTGCCGATGATCACGAGGTGGTTCGGCGAGGACTGCGCAGCCTTCTCTCATCCCGCGCGGACTGGGAAGTCTGCGGTGAGGCGGTGGACGGACGCGAGGCCGTGCAAAAGGCCAAATGCCTGAAGCCGGATCTGGTCGTGCTGGACATCAGCATGCCGCATTTAAATGGCTTGGATGTTACCCGCATCATCCGCAAGGAAAGCCCGCAATCCGAAATCCTCATCCTGAGTCAGCATGAATCCCCCGAAGTGGTAAGGGCAGCACGAGAAGCTGGAGCTCGCGGCTATGTCGTCAAGGCAGATATTTCGCGCGATTTGCTGTCCGTAGTGGAAGCAGTTAGCCGGCATCGGAATGCATTCAGCTCAAACGTCTCCAACGTTAAGGATGCTCGGTTGAAAGAAGCAGAGCAGAGCAGGAAAGCTTCCATGCCTGGAAGCAAATTTGCGCTGAGTGCTGAATCCTCTGTCAATGCCGATTTCCTTGCCGGCGGCGGTGAGATGGCGGCGCGCATGCGGTCGCTGGATTGGTCGAAGACCAAGCTCGGGCCTATAGAGCAGTGGCCGCAGAGCCTGAAAACCTCGATCAGCATCTGCCTGGCATCCCGCTTCCCCATCGTCATGTACTGGGGATCGGAATACGTAGTCCTCTACAACGACGCTTACAGCACTATTCTAGGCGGCAAACATCCGTGGGCTCTCGGCCAAAGCTGCCGCGATTGTTGGGCTGAGATCTGGGACACTATTGGTCCCATGCTCGAGGGAGTGGTTAGCAACGGCGAAGCGACCTGGTCAAAGGATTTGCTGTTACCGCTACAACGACACGCCTACAGCGAGGAGTGTTATTTCTCGTTCTCCTTCAGTCCGATTCGGGTGGAAACCGGAGGCGTTGGCGGCGTCTTCACGGCGGTAATGGAGACTACGGAGAAGGTAATTGGGGAGCGCCGCCTTCGCACTCTGCGCGATCAGGCGGCTAGCGCCGTCCACGTGAAAAGCGAACCAGACGCGTGGCGCGTCTCTGCCGAAAGCCTCGGACAGAACCTGTACGACATTCCTTTTTCGATTTTATTTCAGCCCAGTGGAGCTGCCGGCTTTAGTGTTGTGGGTACAGCAGGCATCAGCGGTACCCATTCTCTCTGCCGAGAGCTGAGTACGCCAGGATCGGACCTGTCTGAGCATCTCCGCCATGTAGCGCAATCCCGTGAAATGGTTGAGCTAAAGGATCTAACCTCGCTCGCAGGCGCGCTTCCTACCGGCGCGTGGGAGGTCCCGCCGGAAAGCGCGCTCCTGCTGCCCATCGGCGGGTCCGGTAAGGACCGTATTTCCGGCGTTTTATTCGCAGCGGTCAGTCCTAGAAAGGCGCTTGACGACGGTTACCGGACATTCTTTAAGCTTGTGGCACGTCAAATTGCGACTAGCGTTGCAGATGCCCGGTCCCAAGACGAGGAGCGCAAACGAGCCGAGGCTCTCGCCGAAATCGATCGCGCGAAGACCCGTTTCTTCAGCAATGTGAGCCACGAATTCCGTACTCCTCTCACGCTCATGCTTGGCCCCCTGGAAGACACATTGGCCACTGCCGATGGACGGTTATGCGCGGAAGACCAGGAAAAGCTCTTGGTTGTTCACCGCAACAGTTTGCGACTTCTGAAGTTGGTGAATTCGTTGCTCGATTTTTCCCGGATCGAGGCTGGGCGGGTGCAGGCGGTATACGAGCCCACAGACTTGTCTAACCTCACCGCAGAACTGGCCAGCGTGTTCCGCGCTGCAATGGAAAGATCTGGGCTGCGGTTCCTTGTCAAATGCGAGCCTTTGCCGGATCCCATCTACGTGGATCGCGACATGTGGGAGAAAATTGTCCTCAACCTTCTCTCCAATGCCTTCAAATACACCTTCAAAGGTGAAGTTTCGGTCACACTAAAGGCAATCGGCGATGCGGCTGTCCTGGAGGTGAAAGACAGCGGAACGGGTATTGCAGAGCACGAACTGCCGCGCTTGTTTGAGCGTTTTCATCGGGTGGAAGGCGCGCGCGGACGCACTCTTGAAGGTACCGGAATCGGGCTCGCTTTAGTGCAGGAGCTGGTAAAGCTGCATAGCGGCTCGGTGACTGTTCGGAGCCAGCCTGGCAAAGGTAGCACGTTCACGGTTTCAATCCCCGGGGGCAAAAAGGCGCCCGCAAGTGTCTACCGCCGTTCGTACAGAGACTTACGTCGAAGAGGCACTGCAATGGTTGCCTCAGGAGTCCGGCGCGGGTGCTCAGGAGAGGAGCGTTATCCCGGAGCTTCCGTCGCTGGGCGATGGCTTTGCGCAAGCGGACTTGGCCGGAGTCGGGGCGGAACGAGAACTCATTGTACTGGCCGATGACAATGCCGACATGCGCGAATACGTACGGCGCCTGCTGAGCCAGCAATACAGAGTTCATGCCGTCTCCAACGGCGAGGAAGCCCTGGCCGCCGTGCGTGATCTAAACCCGGATTTGATACTAACGGATGTGATGATGCCCGGCCTCGACGGCTTCGGGGTTCTCCGCTTGATCCGTCAAGATCCCTCGACCGCGGGTAAACCGGTGATTCTGCTTTCGGCGCGTGCAGGCGAGGAATCGCGGGTAGAAGGCCTCGAGCAGGGAGCCGACGATTATCTGGTTA
The DNA here is from genome assembly GCA_003225615.1 of Acidobacteriota bacterium. Lineage (GTDB taxonomy): Bacteria > Acidobacteriota > Terriglobia > Terriglobales > Acidobacteriaceae > QIAS01. The sequence continues at coordinate 5,523 of QIAS01000463.1, forward strand.
AGCCCTTCACTGCGCGTGAACTCCTGGCCCGAGTAGGAGCTCATCTTGCCATGGCACGCCTTCGCCGGGAAGCTGCGGAGCGCGAACGGCATTTGCTGGCGAAGGCAGAGCTTGAACTTGCCGAGCGCAGGAACGCAGAGGAGGCGCTCAAGAAACTGCACCACGAGTTGGAGAATCGCGTCCTGCAGCGCACCGCCGAACTGGTCAAGGCGACAGAAGCGTTGAAGGAACAGGCACAGTTGCTGGAATTGGCCCATGACGCCATCATCGTCCGAGACCTCGAGGGCAGGATTTCTTTTTGGAATCATGGTGCGGAGAAAGTGTACGGATGGACTTCCCAGGAAGCTCTCGGGAAAGTAACGCACACTCTGTTCGCCACTGAGTTCCCCGAGCCGTTAGCAAATATCCAGCGTCGGCTGTTACAGAGCGGATCATGGGAAGGCGAACTGGCACATTCCCGTAAAGACGGATCACGAATCGCCATAGAGTCCCGCTGGGTCCTGCAATACAACGAGCAACATCAGCCTATGCGCGTCCTGGAAATCAACCGCGATGTCACGCAACGCACGCGGGCGGAAAAGCACATTGCGGAACAGGCGCAAATGCTGGATCTGGCCAATGACGCCATCTTTGTGCGCGGTGTGAATAATAAGATCACATACTGGAATCGCGGCGCCGAGCGCCTTTACGGCTGGAAAAAGAACGAAGTTGTCGGACGACCCGTGGACGATATCCTGCATACCGAGTTTCCTTTTCCTTTGGCGGACATAACAAAGCATTTGCAGACCTATGAAACCTGGGAAGGTGAGCTCAAGCACGCCAGGCGAGATGGCACTTGGATAACCGTTTCCAGTCGCTGGACCATGTGGACGAATGAAGCAGGCGAGCCGCTGGGTTTCCTGGAAATCAACACCGATGTGAGCGAGCGCAAGCTGGCGGAACAGAATCTGCGCGCCCTTTCTGCTCGGCTCCTGCAGCTGCAGGATGAGGAGCGGCGTCGCATCGCGCGCGAGCTTCACGACAGCGCCGGCCAACTGCTTGTTGCTCTGGACCTGAATCTCGCGTCGGTGGGGACCGATACCGATAAGCTCGGACCTGAGTCCACCCGCAGCGTCGCGGAATGTAAACAGCTGGTGCAGGAGCTGTCCCGTGAACTGCGCACAATTTCCCATCTGCTCCATCCTCCACTTCTGGACGAAGCGGGGCTGCCCTCTGCGGTGCGCTGGTACGTGGACGGATATGCCAAACGCAGCAAAATTCCGGTCAAGCTGGAGCTTGCTCCCGACTTAGGACGCCTTCCGCGGGATCTGGAAACCACCGTCT
>QIAS01000463.1:6934-9432 GCA_003225615.1 Acidobacteriota bacterium
GGGAAAGGGAATGTCCTCCGGAACAGGTGGCGGTTCACCGAAGCCGGTGAACCCCGGGGTCGGAATCCAAGGCATGCACGAGCGGGTTCGCCAGTTGGGCGGTCAATTGGACATCCAGTCTGTCAATGGACACGGGACGCTTGTCCGTGCCACTCTGCCTGTCGGAAAAGCTTTTTCGCAAGACGGGGAAGAGACTTTGGGCGCCGCTTCCTGACCGCCATCGCTACCCTGAAACAGGGTCCTCGTATTCACATCGGGCGCTGCGCTTCCGCAACCAGTTCCGGCTCATGCCTGTGGCTCTCAACCTTAGCCTCCAGTTCTTGCAGGCGCCGCGCCACCTCCGCCAGTGCATCCGAAAGCGGGTCGCGGATTTCTTTTGGATCGGTGATGACCACGCGCTTGCCATCGCGAAAAATGAGGTGCCCGGGCACGCCGACAATCGTCGAATTGTCAGGAACATCGGTAAGCACAACTGATCCGGCTCCCACCCGCGAATTTTCTCCCACTGTGATATTGCCCAGAATCTGTGCACCAGCCCCAACGACTACGTTGTTGCGGAGCGTGGGATGGCGTTTTCCATTGCGCTTGCCTGTCCCGCCGAGAGTCACACCCTGGTAGATCGTTACGTCGTCGCCCACGGTGGCGGTTTCCCCGATCACCACGCCCATTCCATGGTCAATAAAGAAGCGTTTGCCCAGGACGGCGCCGGGATGAATCTCAATTCCTGTGAGCAGGCGAGCCCACTGCGAGAGCAGCCGGGCCATCAGGAGCAATCCGTGATCCCAGAGCCAATGTGTAATGCGGTGTGCCCAGACCGCGTGCAGGCCGGCGTAGCACAAGAACACCTCGAGGCGCGATCGCGCCGCCGGATCACGTTCCAGTACCGTCGAAATCTCCTCACGCATGGTTTTCAGAATAGTTGTCATATCACACCAGCACAGTCTCCATTTGCAGAGCCTCTTGTCGGAGTGCGTCGAACAGGATGCTGCTGAGGTAGCGTTCCCCGAAATCCGGCACCACGACGACGATCAGCTTGCCAGCATTTTCCGGCTTGCGCGCTACTCGAATGGCTGCCTCGACCGCGGCGCCTGAGGAAATTCCAACCAGCAAGCCTTCTTCCTTCGCCAATCGCCGGGCCATCGTGATGGCATCGTCGTTCGAAATCTGGATGACTTCATCAATGAACTCAGTTCGCAGGATTGGCGGAATAAATCCCGCGCCGATGCCCTGAATTTTGTGAGGGCTGGGTTTTCCTCCCGAGAGCACCGCGCTATCCTGAGGTTCCACCGCGACCACGCGGAATTTTGGGTTCCGCGGCTTGATGTACTCAGAAACGCCGGTCAGAGTCCCGCCGGTGCCCACGCCGACGATGAGAATGTCTACTTTCCCGTCCGTGTCCTGCCAGATTTCCGGGCCGGTAGTTTCAAGATGAATCTTCGGATTTGCCGGATTAGAGAATTGCTGAAGAATGAAGCCGTCGGGAGTCTCCGCCAATATCTCTTCCGACTTCGCCATGGCCCCGGGCATTCCTTTCGGGCCGGGCGTGAGAACTATTTCCGCCCCCAGCGCGAGCAGCAGAACGCGCCGCTCCAGGCTCATGGTCTCGGGCATGGTCAAAATCAGCTTGTAGCCCTTTACTGCAGCGACAAACGCGAGCCCAATCCCCGTATTACCGCTGGTAGGCTCGATCAACACCGTGCGGCCCGGGGTGATCTTGCCCGCGCGTTCGGCCTCGACAATCATGCTTACCCCGATGCGGTCCTTGACGCTGTGGCAAGGATTGAAACTCTCCAGCTTGGCGGCAACGGTGGCGCGGCAGCCTTCGGTTACGCGGTTGAGCCGCACCAGCGGGGTGTGACCGATCAATTGGGTAATGTCGTCAGCGATTTTCATGTTTGCTCCATGCACTGCCGGAAGAATATGTGCCGTTCTATTTGATTTGAATTTAGGAATTTGGATTCCGGTCAGCGGCTACAACACGGGCAACAGCGCCGGCCGCACATTGGGTCAGCGCTATTCATAAAGCATCGCATTCCGGCGGGATGTGCCAGTAAAGTCATTGGTGGCAGAGACAGACCACAAATTACCGGACTGCGCACCAGCGCACAGTGATGCACATCACACAGGACAGTGATCGCAGCGGACGTGCAGGGCTGTATTGATAGAATGCGGCACGCCGAAGATTGCGATTTGTGTAAGCCTGAAATCGGCAATCACGAACTGGAGCTGACGGATGGCGAAGAAATTTAAAGAGCTTTCAGAACGCGAAATTCTGGCGGTCGCTATTTCTCTTGAAGAAGAAGATGGCCGCATCTACGGAGACTTTGCCGACGGCCTGCGCAGCGACTACCCGGACACCGCCAAGCTGTTTGATGAAATGCGCGAGGAGGAGGCGCAGCACCGGAACAGCCTGATTGAAACCTACCGCCAGCGTTTCGGCGAGCACATTCCGCTCATCCGCCGCCAGGATGTGAAGGGTTTCGTGCAGCGGCGGCCCT
>QIAS01000464.1 GCA_003225615.1 Acidobacteriota bacterium
TGAAAGTACAGTGGACTCGCGAAGATGACATGCGGAATTCCACTTACCGGCCTGCGAGCTATCACCAGATGAGTGCGGTGCTCGATGGGCACGGATGGCCCGTGGCATTTTCTCATCGCATTGTGGCGCCCTCGATCAATGCGCAAAAAGGCACGACGCTCGAGGGTGGAGTCGATCCTGACCTGAAGGATGAGGCGGCGCTGGTCTATTCCTTTCCCAATGCTCTGCTGGAATACGTGGTAACCGAAACCCCCGTGCCGCTGGGCTGGATGCGTTCCGTATATGCGCTGCAGGCGGGCTTCGCCAGCGAGTGCTTTATTGATGAGCTGGCAGCCGCTGCGGGCAAGGATCCGCTGGAGTACCGGTTGCACTTGCTGGCGAAAGATGAAGATATCAAGTATTTGGATGCGGGGCGTGTTGCAAATGGCTGCTGAGAAAGCGGGCTGGGGCAAGCCGTTGGCGGCGGAGCATTATCACGGGATTGCCTGTTTTGGATGTTTCAGCAGCTATATGGCCGAGGTGGTCGAGATTTCTATGGAGAACGCTCAGCCACGCGTGCATCGCGTGGTGGGGGTGATCGATTGTGGGCAGGTGATCAATCCTGCGATTCTTGAGCAGCAGATACAGGGTGGGGTGATTTACGCCTTGGCGAATGCGCTGCGGGCGAAGATCACCATTGATAAAGGCCGCGTGGTGCAGGGAAATTTCGACGATTATGAGCCGATTCGGATGAATGAGGCTCCGGTTGTGGAAGCTTACTTTGTGCAGAGCACCGAGGTTCCGACCGGGGCGGGCGAGCCGCCCGTACCGCCCCTGGCGTCGGCTTTATGCAATGCTGTGTTTGCGGCCACGAAGAAGAGAGTGCGGGTGCTGCCGGTGGTCAGCTGAGTTTTTGGCGGTGCAGAGACGGGGCAAGCCCCGTCTCTACGAAGAATGTGGGTCACGCCTACCCGGTCAGGGCGACAGGCTGCTTTAACAGATGAAGCAGGCGATCGATATCTTCTTCTGAGTTGAAGACGTGCGGCGTGACGCGGATAGACTTTCCACGCAAGCTGACGTAGACGCGTTCTTTGGCCAAGTTCTCCTGCAGCGACTCTGGCGGCGGTGCGGCGGAGCGCAGGCACACGTAGTGCGGGGCGCGGAGATGTTCGGGCGGCGTGTTCCATCCCAGCTCTTCAGCGTTCTTTATCAGCCGACGAGTAAGTACCCCTATGGTGTCGGAAATTTCTTTCACTCCCCACGCCAGCAACTGTTCCATAGCGCGGATTGCAGCGGGCAAGAGCGCGAAGTTTGAGCGCTCTCCCATATCGAAACGGCGTGCTCCAGGTTCGAAGCCGTCGGTGTAACGAATCAGGCCGGAGAACTCACGGGCATTGTCGCGTTGGATCCAGTTGTCTTCCAGCGGCTTGCCATTTTGCCGCTTGGGGGCGACATACATCACGCCCAGCGAGTACGGGCCCAGCAGCCATTTATAGGTTGCCGCGACCGCAAAGTCGGGCTGCACTTTTTCGGCGTCAAACGGATAAGCGCCGAGCGATTGCGTCAGGTCGAGGACCAGTGCGGTTCCATGCTGGCGGCAAGCTTCTCCGATCTGTGCCAGATCCAGCAATCCGCCGCTGGTCCACTGGGTATGCGGCAGCGCGGCGATGGCAACACCATCTTTCAGTTCCTGGAGCACGCCGGCAGTCCAGTCGCCGTCTTCGGGCCAGGGCACGATCGATACCTCGGCCTGTTTCTCGCGAGCCAGCCGGTGCCAAGGATAGAAGTTGGATGGAAACTGCTCCTCCAGCACAAGAATTTTCTCCCCCCTGGGAACCGGCAGGTTGAGAGCGGCGGTGGAGAGTCCGTAGCTGGCCGACGGCACGATAGCGACGTCATTCACCGTGCACTGGAAAAGTTGTGCAGCAAGGCCGCGCAGGTCTTCCTCGCGATTGAAGAAGTCCTCGGTACGGATCTCCCACGGACGTGCCTTTCGCTCCAGGCCTGCTTTTCCCGCATCGACCACGGAGCGCATCAGTGGAGACATATAGGCGCAGTTGAGGTAGGTAACACCCTCAGGAATTTCGAAGAGATGGCGCTGGCAAGGGATCATGATTTTATATTGAGCAGCAGCTCAATATAAACCTAACCATTGGATTGGAAAATGTGCGGCGAGCGCGTTTGCAAGTCGTTCATCGGCCGTAACCAACTGGGTGCGGGAGGAGACTGCGAGAGCAACATAAATGCCGTCATAGACCGGACGATCAAAATGCAACGCAATCGATAGGGCATCCTGAAGTACGCCAGTACTGGGAGCCGTGGGAAAACTCCGATCCAGCATGGCACTTAAGCCGAGGTGCGCCGCCGAGTCTGAGACTTTCTTATGCCGAACGGATTTCCACAAAACATTAGCTATCTCCGCCCAAAAGATATCGGGGACTAGAAAACGGAGGCGGCCAGCCAGGTACTGCTCGAGTAGCATATTGGCCTCCGTAAGCAGTGGCTCCGTCGCGCCTGGTAGCGCCCATTTTGCCGCAACGCTGGCATCGAGCACCACGGTTGTCAACGTTCACGGTCCTCGCGCTGCATCTCTTCGGTTGAAGGAAAGGGACCCGGACTGATGGGCTTTGCAGACTGCAATTTCTTCATTTGTTCATAAAAGCGGCGGCGCTTCCGTAATTCTTCCGGGGTAGGAATATTCTCTTCCAGGAGAGACATCACTTCGGCCGCGATCGACTTGCGGTGCTGACGGGCGCGATCACGCAATGCCTCGTACAGTTCCTCAGGAACATTTTCCACGTATAGCGTAGCCATAGCGCAACCTAGGGATAGTCTAGCATATACCTAGACCGCAGAAAAGGCCTTGCAAATCCATATTCTTCGTGGCAGCGGCCGAATTTGCTTTGCCGGGATAGCGATCGGCCTGATCATTGTCGGCGGACGTTGAGCACGTTCGATTTTTAGGAAGAGGTAGTGGCCTGGCAATCTACTAACCGGCACTCCCTACCGAACTTCTGGATGTTTATCTCTTTGCCTTTTTGAGCCGCTCCTCGAGATCAGCAACCTCGCGCTTCAGGCCCTCCGGGAGGCGCTCGCCGAACTTGGCGAAGTGTTCTTTAATGCGGGGCACTTCGGCGAGCCAGCCATCAACGTCTACGCTCAGCAGTTTGACCAAATTGTTGGCGGAAATATCCAGGCCCTTGGTATCCATATCGGCGGGATCCGGCAGCCGCCCAATGGCTGTGTCTGTGGCGTGGACCTTGCCGTCGCAGCGCTCAAAAACCCACTTCAGGACGCGGCTGTTCTCGCCGTAGCCGGGCCAGAGAAACTTGCCGTTTTCGTCCTGCCGGAACCAGTTCACGTAGAAGATCCTGGGCAACTTGGATGCGTCGGAGTGTTTGCCGATTTTGAGCCAGTGCGCGAAGTAGTCGCCCATGTGGTAGCCGCAGAAGGGAAGCATCGCCATGGGATCGCGGCGGAGTTGGC
>QIAS01000490.1 GCA_003225615.1 Acidobacteriota bacterium
AATGTGGGGCTCGGCGTGCAATGCCTGAAGCACGAGCCTGGCGCTGTTGGGATCGTGATAAGTGAGGGCTGCGGCGCTGTTCGCGCCGGTGATGTCCGCGAGGGTGTTTAGCTGAGCAGCAATCGTTCTGCGAAAGCCCATGATGTCGTAACCTAAAAAGAAAAAGCAGGCGACCAGCAAAGCGACGCTGCTGGTGGCCATCATGATGAGAACGAGTTTCCGAGCGAGGGGGAGTTGCCGTAGCAGTTTCATGGCTGCCCTCCTCGTCCGGCGGCAGTCACCACTCGCGACACGACCAGAAGTCGTGAGCTGATCTTAAGGCCTGCAGCCTGGGCAGCTTCAGGGTTGATCTCAAGCTCGATCGAGCTGCCATTCCGCACAAGATTGATCATCCCGCCAAGTTTGATGAAATGCAGGCTCTCACACACCGTGAGCACACTCGCGTCCTGAACGCCACGGAGTATCTCTGCCACTTGCCCTTTTTCGTGAAAGCCGATGAACAGGATGTGGCAGGATTTTGATTCCCGCAGCAAGCCGATGTTCTTGGCCTCTACCCGTCTTCCATTTGCACGTTTTCCCATGACCGCTTGCTGCAAAGCCTCACCCGTCCGATCATCGCCGATAGAACAAATCAGAATTGGGTCGTTGGGGCTGGAGAAGGTCGCAGGGGGCCATTCCACAAACTTGGCAAAGTTATACAGATAAGCGGCTTTGACCTGGTCCTCAGTGGGACGGGAAAGTTGTGCCAAGGGCGCCGCCAGGAACGAACTGAATAGAACCAGACCCAAGGTTGCGGCGCATATCCATTTCGCCACACCACCGCGCTTGTACCTGAGCGGCGCCACGCGAAGCGGCAATCTGCATCGATGCGCCGCCGAAAAATCAAGACCGGGATGACTCAGCCTTTGCATTTCAAAAGCACTTACCGGGCAAAGCGAAAGACGCGCGTGATCTTGATGCGAAAATCACGCCCATTTTGTTGTAGAGCAGGTTGCAGGAATTCCACTCCCACGGGGTCGCTATACTTGCGATCGAATAAGTTATAAACACTGCCGGACAACCGGAATCCTCCGGCAAACTCACGACTCGTAACCGTGAGGTTGGCCAACGCGAACGCTCCAACTTCCGCGTCGGTCAGGATTTTTCTGGCATCCATGTATTGGGCTTCCAACCCGACGAACAGGTTCCGGCGAACCATCGGCCAAATTACGTTCACCTTAGCCATTTGCGCCGGCGAATTGCTTAAAGAAAGATTGGTAATGGAATCCCGGGTGCGCTGGAGCGTGTAACTGATTCGGCCTTCGACTCCGTTTGCCGTCTTTCCGGCCAATTCCATTTCCAGGCCTCGACTGCTGACTTTCTGTGAGTTCTGGAAGACTAGGAATCCCTCGTTGCGGTCAGTCTGCTGGTCGATGAGGCCGGTTATGTGATCCTCAAATCCATCCGCGGTGACGCGAAAATTTGCGCCCAGATCCTGCTCCCAGACGAGCTCTGCAGTTTGGATTTTCTCTGGCCGCAAAAATGGATTTGCCTTCTGGCTGAAGCCGTCGTGGTAATAGAGTTCGTAATTATTGGGCGCGCGGAAGGCCCGGCCGTACAAGAACTTGAATGTTGTCCGTTTGAAGGGACTGTAAATCAGCGCCGCGCGGGGATTCGTGGTTCCCCCAAAGCTCTCGTAATAATCGTGGCGTACTCCTGCATTGAGGATCAGGCCCTTGGTGATGGAGAATTCGTCCTGAACATAAACCGCCCATTCTTTTGAATCTCTCTGGTCGTCGAGAGAAAGCAGAAGTGGATTCAGATTGTAGTTGGATTGGTCCTGACGGAGATTATCCCGGAAATCCACACCTGCCGTTACTTTATGCTTCCGCCATAAGGGTTTCGTGATCCGGTTTTTTATTGCGAGCCAATCTCCGCGGCCGAAATCTTCGTTGACAACATCGGTCGCGGAACCTGGAGAGTTGTAGATGTAAGTGCCATGATAGGCGACCCGATCATAGGAAATCCGGGTTGTCCATTCCAGGTCCCGTTTAAAAGTGCGGTCGTATTGAAGATCCAGGTATCCACGTGAGTCTATGGTGCGGGTGCGGGGATCATCAAACACGGTCCCAAAGGAAGCTGTGGGTATGCCTTTTTCGCGGGTTGATCCAACTGCTTCCAGGGTGAAGTGCCGGAACTTGATGTTGCCGAAATAACTCTCGTAGGCATCATCATCGGCGTGCTCGGCAAAACCATAGTTTGTCGTCGGGCTGTTGAAAGCGGGAAAAAAGAGGCGGCCGGGGCCCGCACTTTCATAGACCGTTCCGGAAAACACCATATCCACTCCATGACGAGTCTCGCCGTAAGTGGAACGCCCCTTATAAGTCCCGAACCCATCAACCTCTCCTGACA
>QIAS01000491.1 GCA_003225615.1 Acidobacteriota bacterium
AGTCGAGCAAGCGACGCCGCTTGCTGACCAGCATGAGAAGACCGCGGCGCGAGCCGTGATCCTTCTGGTGAGTCTTGAAGTGCTCCGTCAAATGACCAATGCGCTCGCTTAACAGCGCGATTTGGACTTCCGGACTGCCCGTATCGGTGGGATGCGTGGCGTACTGATCAATGAGGGATTTCTTTTGCTCTCTGGCTAGCACTAACCTGGTGCACTCCTGTCTTCAATTTTCGATTTTTTCGTTGTAACGTAAGTCAGGTTAACACGTTGACGGCGAAGGTGTAAAGGCGGCGGGGTTGCGGGCGGGAAACCATCTTCCCCGGAGTTGCCTCTAAAGCCATAGGTTTCCGGCGAATCCAAGGGTACGATTTTGCAGGGCGATGGAGGAAATCTTGTGAAGTGTAGCCATTGCGGCCACGAAAATCCCACCGAGTATGGTTTTTGTGGCATGTGCGGAAAAACCTTGCGCCAGCCCTCTCCGCTTCGCCCCGCCGAGATGGAAGAACCCGCACCAGTTTACCTTCCCGAGCTGCGTGAACACCGAGCCCTCACCGCACGCCAAGTCACCGAATCAGCTCCTCCAAGTGGCACTTCCATCAGTGGACCTTCTTTCCTCGGTCTTGGTGATCAAACGTCAGCCCCGGAATTCAGCTATCTGTTAGAAGATGAACCCAGCCGAGGACCCGGGCGTATTCTGCTCGCTCTGGTCATTATTTTGGCGCTTGCCGGGCTGGGTTGGTGGCAAGTCCAGCGACATGGCGGGAATGCCTGGCTGATCTCTGTTTTGCGCAATCCCAAGCAGTTGATGCAAAAAGGTAATGCTGAAGATGGCGTTCCTGCCGATCGGCTCAACCGCTCCAAGGCGGCCTTGGAGGATAGCACGACCAACCCGAACGCCACTCGAGAAGCTATCTTGCAAGTTGAAGGCGACAAGCTTGTCCCAAAACAGGGCGAGTCGCTGGATATCAAAAAATCAGACTTACAAACATCCGCCAGTCAGTCAGACGGATCTTCTTCCGTGGACTCTCAGGATGGGCAACCCGGCAAGGTAAATGCCGAGCAGGCCGTGCGCAAACAACCGTCTTCCGAAGATGAACCGAGTGATTCAAAATCACCTAAGAACACGGAAGCTGCGGTTCGCAAACCAGCAGTTGGGGAGAACGCCTCTGCCAAATCCAAAACTCCACGCAGCGGCGCTGAACAGGCCACATCTGGCGAATCCGGCGACGAAGAAGCTGCCTCCGAACCCGACACACGCCCCGTGGAAGCTAAGAAATTGGCAGCCAAAACGCAGCAAGCTGCCCGTTCACCCGAAGACAGTAACGTCTTGATCGCGCAAAAATATCTTTACGGTCAGGGAGTACGTCAGGATTGCAACCGGGCCCTCACTCTGTTGCGGCCGGCCGCCGATTCCTCCAGCGTCAAAGCAAGAACCCTGCTCGGCGCCATGTATGCCACCGGGCATTGCGTACCCCAGAATCTCCCCAGTTCCTACCACTGGTTCGCGTTGGCATTACGCGAAGATCCAAACAATATCTGGGTTTCGCGCAATCTTCAGTCCATCTGGAATCAGATGAGCGATTCGGAAAAACAGACCGCGATGCGCATGTCAAAGTAGAAGAGGTATTTTGACGGCTGCCACTTCTCCGGGTATCGGTGAGGAATCTTGAGCCTGTGCAAGCTTCTTTACTGAATTTTGACAATTCCTTTTTCACTAGGAGACTAGACTTCCAGAAGAGCAGCATCGGTAACACACTTTTTTTCCGCAGGAGGCATTATGGATGTTTCCTACGTGGTCTTGTGTGGTGCGATGTGGTCGCAATTCGGCGACGAAGACGCCGGACATGAACTGATTCGGGCCCTCAGCTGCTCGGACCCGGAAGTGCGCATACTGGCCCGGGCCATGCTTCAACAGGCAGGCATGCATTCCAAGGCGCTGATTGGCGAAGCGCTTGCCAACAAACAAATCTCCCCGGTCCAGGCTGGGCTGTGTGGCTTTGGAAAGAACAAGAAAGCAAAGCTGACACCCTCAGATCTCGGCTCGTTGCCTCCGAGAGCTGCGGCATAGGTTAGCAACTCGCCGCTTAAGGCGAGCTCACGCGAGCGGATCAATGACTACAACTCATGTCATAAATTAAGAGTCATCTGTTCTCTAGGGGCAGCGATTGGTTGCGAGCGGCCATAAACTGACGCGCAACGTGCATCGCTCTCCTGACCTGGTCATCATTCAGGTCCTTAGCCAAAGACTCAGCTTCCTCTTTGGCCGTCACAG
>QIAS01000492.1 GCA_003225615.1 Acidobacteriota bacterium
AGAGTTCATGTCAGCATCGGGCAGCACGATTACGTGATTCTTCGCTCCGCCCTGACATTGCGCGCGTTTGCCGTTCACCCCTGCGCGCCCGTAAACGTATTTGGCAACCGGCGTCGAACCGACGAAGCTAATCGCGCGGACCTTGGGATGATCGAGAAGCGCGTCTACCACCGCTTTTCCTCCATTGATCAGATTGACAACGCCTTTGGGCAATCCGCATCGCTCGAGCAGTTCGAACGCAAAGCGCATAGTCAGCGGCACCCGCTCAGAGGGCTTCAGGATGAAGGCATTGCCGGTGGCGATGGCGTAAGGCAGAAACCAGAAGGGGATCATTCCCGGGAAGTTGAGCGGCGTGATGGCGGCGACAACTCCCAAGGGCTGGCGAATCATGATCTCGTCGATGCCGCGCGCTACGTCTTCCAGATTGTAGCCTTGCATCATCGTGGGAATGCCGCAGGCAACTTCCACATTCTCGATGGCGCGCCGCATCTCGCCTTTAGCTTCCGCGAATGTCTTGCCGTTTTCCTGCGTGATGATGCGGGCAATGTCATTCAGATGCTCTTCGAGCAACTGTTTCAGTTTGAACAGCGGCTGGATGCGGTCTTCGGCGGGCGTGCGCCGCCATTCAGGGTAAGCTGCTGCAGCGGCTTCGACGGCGGCATTGACTTCAGCGGCATCGGAAAGCGGAACTTTGGCAATCGTCTCGCCAGTCGCGGGATTGACGACGTCTTGCCAGTGCGTCGACTTGGATTCTTTCCAGTCGCCGTTAATGTAGTTAGGAACTTTGGTTTCGGTTACGACAGCAGTACTCATGGATATGCCTCAACGATCGTCAAGAATACATCATAGATCCAACCGGGCTTTGCTCGGCGTGTGGAGGGCAAGACCGGAGTTCCACACAGGACTACTTTTGCAAACCGCGTGTTATACCTGTTGTGCGGCTACTTCTTTCTTGCTAGCGCAGGCGGATTCCAATGCAGATTCGAGGACGTCCAACCCCTCGTCCATCTGCGCATCCGTGATTACGAGCGGCACCAGCAGGCGGATTACGTTGCCGTAGGAGCCAGCCGTAATGGTGACCAGACCGTGCTCGTAGCAATACTGTGCCACCTGCTTAGTTTCTTCGTCAGCCGGTTTGCGAGTCTGACGCGAGCGGACCAACTCGAGCGCTAGCATAGCCCCAAGGCCGCGTACTTCGCCCACGAGCTCCCAACGTTGCTGCCACCCTTTGGCGCGCTCGCGGAAGCGCTTTCCCAGCGCATTGGCCCGATCGCACAGCCGCTCTTTCTCGATCGTATCAAGCACCGCCAGCGCCGCTTCGCAGGCGACCGGATTTCCGCCGAAAGTTCCTCCGACCGCGCCTACTCCCGGTGCGTCCATGATCTCGGCGCGTCCGGTCACCGCGGCGAGTGGCAGTCCTCCGCTGAGTGACTTAGCGGTCACAAGCAGATCGGGAACCAGACCCAGGCGCTCGCAGGCAAACATCTCGCCCGTGCGGCCAAAACCGGTCTGCACTTCATCAGCAATCAGCAAAATTCCGTGCCTTCGGCAGATGTCAGTGAGAATGGGAAAGAATTCGGGCGGCGGCGTGATGAAGCCCCCTTCGCCCATGATTGGCTCGACAATTACCGCGGCGACAGACTCGGCTGCGACTACGCGCTTGAAAGCATCTTCAATATGGTGCGCGCAGTATATTTCGCATGATGGATACTGCAGCGAATACGAGCAACGGAAGCAATAGGCAAAAGGCACGCGGTAAACATCGCCGGGAAAAGGTTCGAATCCGGCTTTGTAAGGATGCGTTTTGCTGGTCACGGCCATCGCCATGTAGGTGCGGCCGTGAAAGGCATCTTCAAAAGCCAGAATGGCCGGGCGCTTGGTATAGCAACGTGCAATTTTTATAGCGTTCTCAACTGCCTCTGCGCCGGAATTTACCAGAAGAGTCTTCTTGGGGAACCCGCCGGGAGTGAGTTCGTTCAAACGCTCCGCCAGGCGCACGTAGCCTTCATAGGGCAGCACGTTGAAGCTGGTGTGCAGGAAGCGATCGAGCTGGCGGCGCACCGCTTCGACTACCGCGGGCGCACAATGTCCGGTATTCAGGCAGCCGATCCCGCCCGCGAAATCGATCATTCGATTACCGTCTACGTCCTCAATAACCGCGCCTTCGGCCTTGGCTACGAACACCGGTGTGGCGTGGAAAGCGCCCTGCACCACCGCTGCGTGGCGGCGCCGCATCAGCTCCTGGGAGCGCGGTCCGGGAATGGAAGTGCGCAGTTGAATGGTCGCCATTTCAGTACCATCCGATTGGCTGT
>QIAS01000389.1 GCA_003225615.1 Acidobacteriota bacterium
GATTGAAATGCACAAACGGAAGTTTTGGGTTTCCCTCCTCAGCTGCCTCCAACTCGGTGATCGCTTTGTCGTACTCACCCCGGTTCAAGTGCGACTTACCCATGAACAAGTGAAACTCCGGAGAATTCTCGCCCACCTTCACCAACTGGCCCAGCGCCCGCTCTTCAATCTCGCTACGCCCCGCGTTACCCGCTGCAATGCCGAGCACGTACAGATAATTCAGTTGGTTGGATTCTTGCGCCCAGAGAGGCTCCAAAGCTTCCACCGCATCCCCAAAACGGTCTGTGAAGAAATAACAGAGTCCCAGCAGATGTCGGGCCTGCAGCGAATCCGGTTGTTCACGCACTACAGATTCGAATGGAGCAATCGCCTTCGCAAAATCATTTTGCCGGAAATACACCAGGCCAATATTCAGCCGGATGCCAGGCACACCCGGCGCCAGCCGCCCTGCCTTCTGCAGCATTTCCAGCGCTGCATTCCACTGCTTCCGGCGCATGTAGATCACGCCCAGATTTGCGTAAGCCCCGGCCATTTTCGGATCGCCCGCAAGCGCCTGCCGAAACGCCCGCTCTGCCCCAGCGAGATCCCCGCTCCGCAGCGCGGCCTCGCCCTCCGCGAAAACCTCCTGCGGATTTCGGGCTTGACTTGCCTGCGCCCCAGCTTGGGCCTGCGGGGCCGCCGCTGTTCCCACTTGCGCCGCACTTTGTCCCGTCGCCCCAAGCGCAAGAAGAAGGGAAGCCCCCAACCCCACCCGCACTGCTATGCTTGACACTCGTTCCACTCTGCTGTAGTGTCCGCCAGCATCTGCCCAATTTCAAGGGCACACGTTTTTCGCTGCGGAGGATGGCAGAATCGCAACTCGGCTAAACACCTGATCATTTACGAGTAAATATTTCTCCCCTGGTATTCTCCCGTGATTCGTTCAAACGCAAAAGGACAGATGGTAACCATCCGCGATGTAGCCAAGGAAAGCGGTTTTTCCTCCACTACTGTTTCCATTGTGCTTAATAACGCGCCGCTCGCCCGTTACATCCCCGCCCCGACCAAGAAGCGTATCGAACGCGCCGCCAAGAAACTTGGTTACCGACCCAATTTGTTTGCCCGTTCCCTCCGCAGCAAACGCAGCCACACCGTGGGTGTCATGGTCTTTGACATGACCGACCCATACTGCACGCTGATCCTGCGGGGCATCGAGAATTCTTTATACCAATCTTCATACCTTCCCATCCTCACCGACGTGCACAACGAAGGCAGCCGCTTTGAACGCTATCTCGAGATGCTGCTGGATCGCCGCATCGAAGGCCTTATCGTACTAGCCAACTGGCTCTTCTTAGATATCAATCTCCTGGCCGACCTTGAGAAAAGCAGCATCCCCACCGCGGTCATCGGCTGCGAACTCAAAACCGATTCCATCAGTTCCGTCATTGTCGACAACGAGTTAGGCGGCCACGTCGCCTTGGAGCACCTGCATTCGCTCGGCCATCGCAAGATCGCCTTCATCCGCGGCCCGAAAACGCTCGGCGACAGTGCCCCACGCTGGAAAGGGGTGCGTTCCTTCGCCCAGGTCAACAACTTGGAACTGGACCCACGCCTGGTGGTCGATCTCCCGGAATCGCGAGACCCGATTTCAGGTTTTGAAGATGGCTACAAATTAACGGAGGAATTAATCAAGCGTAAGCGTCCCTTCACTGCATTAATGGCCTTTGACGACCTCACGGCATTTGGTGCCATACGTGCTTTGACTAAAGCAGGCATTCGCGTGCCCGAACAATGTTCGGTCATAGGATTCGACGACGTGGCACCGTCGGCTCTGTACACTCCACCCCTGACCACAGTGCGCCAGCCCATGGAAGTCATGGGGAATATGACCGTGAGCATCATCGTGGATGGCATGAACGCGGTCCTGGAGAAAAAGACAACGGGTGCGGTACATCGCAAGGTCGCTCCGGAACTGGTAGTGCGGGAATCCACCCGGGGCATACTTTAACCGGCGTCGCTGCAGCGTAATCCTCACCGATTTTTACTTGACAGGGATTTGGGTGTACCTCAATATTCATACGTTTTAATAAAAGCATTCATGATCTGGGAGCCTGGGGTGGGGAACCAAGAAAGTCACAGCCGGCTGTGACGCAGCTCACATGGTTTCCGGCAATATGGAAATAGCATCGCCCGGCCAATCGCATTAGGGATTTGTTCGGTCCGTTTCGGCGAATCGCGAAGGAGTTGACCATGAAAGTTCGTTGCCTGCATACCATCCTCGCTTTGTTGGCCCTTTCTTTTCCAATCGCAAGCTTCGCGCAGGACACGGGCGGCATTACCGGGACGGTTCATGATAATTCCGGAGCTGTGGTCCCCGGAGCCCAGGTCAAGATCAAGAGCCACGCCGGTGGCAACGATCGCACCACCATAACGAATGCCGAAGGCGAATATCTCGCCGCTGGCCTGCCGGGCGGAACCTACGATCTCACGATCACCGCGCCTGGTTTCAAAACATTCAAAGCAGACGGCATTGCTCTGCGTGTGGCACAAAAGGCGCGTGTGGATGCCACTCTCGACGTAGGAAAAGTCGCCACCACGATCGAGGTGAAAGGCGAGAACTTAAACCAAGTCGAGACCCAGACCTCCGAACTCGCCGGAACCGTGACCGGCAGGCAGGTTACACAACTTGAATTGAATGGCCGCAACTATACCCAACTGGTAGCGCTGACACCAGGAGCAACAAATCAATCGGGATCAGACGAGCCGGGTACGGGTGCTGCTACGGTCGCATATAGCATTAACGGCGGCCGGACCGAATACAACAACTGGGAAGTGGACGGCACTAACAATCTGGACGACGGCAGCAACACAACTCTGATCACCTATCCCAGCCTTGATGCCATTGCCGAGTTCCGTGTTCTCACCTCAAATTACGGCGCGCAGTACGGCCGCAATGGTTCGGGGACCGTTGAAGTTGAGACCAAATCAGGCACCACCTCATTCCATGGTGACGTTTACGAATTCAACCGTAACGATGCCTATAACGCCAAAAAGGCTTTGCAGACTACCGTCCCGGAATACAAGAAGAACGACTACGGCTACACCATCGGCGGGCCTGTCTTCATCCCCGGCCACTACAACACGGATAAGACGAAGACGTTTTTCTTCTGGTCACAGGAGTGGCGCAAGGATATTGTCCCCGGCCAGGATTTCAACACCCCGGTGCCATCCACAGCTGAGCTCGCCGGCAATTTCTCTGAGCTATGTCCAGGTCCCGACTGCCCAGTGATCCCCGCAGGTATGCCGGGCGCGGGAGGCCTGTTCCCCGGCAACCAAGTGCCCGTCGACCCGCTTTCTGCTCCGCTGCTGGCGATGTTTCCGCCGGCCACTACGGTGGACAGCAATGGTATCAGCCGTTTTATTGCTTTTCCCGCACAAGCGACTAACTGGCGCGAAGAGCTCGTTCGCGCCGACCACAACCTCAATTCCAGGTTGCATCTCACTTTCCGCTACATCCATGATTCCTGGCACCAGATAACGCCTTCGCCCCTATGGACGAATGGCAACAGCTTCCCCACCATTCAGGACGACTTCAAGCAGCCCTCCACCAGCATGGTAGTTCGGCTCAACGCCGTCGCTTCTCCGACGCTGCTTAACGAATTTGTTTTTGCTTATTCCGTCAACCACTTGGTTTTCCAGAATCTCGGCAATTGGCAGCGCCCGGCGGGATATAACGTCGGCTTATTCCAGAACGGCTTCGGAGGGGGCAAGCTGCCGGGATTCCAATTCAACGGCGGAGTGTTCGATGGCATTGCTCAGGACGCAGGCTACGTTCCTAATGGGCCGGTGAACTCTAACCCGGTCTACAGCTATCGTGACAATGTTTCCAAGATCATCGGCAAGCACAACCTTCAGTTCGGGGCCTACTTGTATGCCTCGCAAAAGAACGAATTGCCCCAATTTGAGCCTTCAGTGAACGGGTTCTTCATCTATGACGCAAGCTCCTCGATCAGCACGGGCAATGCCTTTGCCGACCTGCTCATGGGCAATATCACTAGCTTTGCCCAAGGCAGCGACCAACCGAAGTACTACCTTCGTCACAAGATATTTGAACCTTACTTTCAGGACGATTGGCACATCACACCGCGTCTGACTTTGAATCTTGGCTTGAGAATCAGCCTGTTCGGTACGGCCCACGACATCAAACATCAAGCCTTTAATTTCGATCCAACAGCATTTGTCCCCGGTGCCAGTGGTATCAATCCAGATGGGAGTGTCGCTGGCAATCCCTTTAACGGAATGGTTCAGTGCGGCGTCGGTAGAACGCCATCCGGTTGTTATCCGGGCCATGTGTTCAACCCTGCTCCCCGCGTTGGCTTTGCCTGGGATCCTTCCGGGAGTGGCAAGACCGCGATTCGCGGCGGCTACGGAATCTTCTGGGAATATACGAACGGCAACGAAGCGACCGCCACTGCCCTGGAAGGTTCGCCGCCGCTAGTTCAGACACCGACTCAGAGCAACATCATTGGCTACGCCAACGTCGGCGTGGCGGGCGAGAGTTTCCCCTTGAGCGTCGTTTCCTTACCCCATAAGGCGGCGACATGGCCGTATGTCCAGCAATGGCACGTGGATGTGCAGCACGAGCTCCCAAAAAATATTGTGGGTGTGATCTCTTATGTAGGTAGCAAGGGGACGCATCTCGGCCGCAGACGGGATTTAAACCAACTGCACGCAATCCCGGCCAGCCTGAACCCGTATGCAATTAATCACGAAGCGGTTGGACCCAACGATTGCGGTACCGGGACTACCCCGAGTGGCATTCCGATCCCTGGATTCGATCCTAGCTTGGATCCAGCAGCTCAAATACCCGGAACTGCGGGAGTGAACATGTACGTCGCTTGCGGCGGCGATCCTGATTTCTTCCGCCCTTTCCTGGGCTATTCGGACATACGGCTGCAAGAGAACGCTTCTTCTTCCATCTACCACGGCTTGCAGGGATCGCTCCGCAAGACAGTTGGCGCCCTGCAATTAAGCGTGTCTTACACCTACAGTCATTCAATTGATGATGTCTCCTCCGGCGGCGACACCGGTTTCATTGACTCCTATGATTTCCGCTCCAACCGTGCCAGTTCCAATTTCGATCAGCGCCACGTGTTTTCTCTTAGCTATGTCTACGATCTACCCTTCTTCAAGGGCACCGGATTCACGCATGCATTGCTGGGAGGCTGGGAGTGGTCAGGCATCACCACAATTCAAACTGGATCGCCTTTCTCGGTTTATAACGGCGGTTCTTCAGTAATCCCATTCGACAATGCAGGTGTTGCCAACGGAATCGGCACGAATGGATATCCTGACTTGGTCAGTAATCCTCGTTCGAATGTCCCCGCCGTGCCTCCGGGCTCCAGCTTCGGACCGGCTTATGGGAATCCCTCCGCTTTCGTAGCTCCGGTTGGCCTTACGTTTGGCGACGCCGGTAGAAATATTCTTCGGAATCCGCGTCAAACCAACTTTGACATGGCATTGTTCAAGCGCTTTGCCATTAAGGAAAGAGCCTCATTTGAATTCCGTGCAGAAGCATTTAACATCTTTAACCACACGCAATGGGGCTATATCAGCGGCGGAGGAGGCTCTGCAGCCAACAATAGCGCTCTTACCAGCTTCGCAAACTCCGCGGGGTGCTACGGCGGATCAAACAATAGTGCCGGTGACCCATCCTGTGCAGGCTTGGGTTTTCTAAGCCCGGTGGCGGCGCACAACGCCCGTATTCTGCAGTTTGGCTTGAAGTTCATCTTCTAGCCCAGGCAAGATGCAGATGTCTTTGGATCCTGGCCTCTTCACGAGGCCAGGATGTTTCTTTAGAAACCATTCGGAGCTTGGGTAGAGGAAGGGTAGCGCAACGCTTCAGCGCCGCGAAGAGCCCTCGTTTTTGAAATCTGCGTGAGCCGCCGAGGTACGTTGGGTTTAACCTTCTATTTGTATTTCACAACCACCCATCGCCGTTCCCGCCCGCTCGCCGCAATCGCATCGCAAAGAAGCATCTCCTCATGCCCCGTCTCAAAACTCGGAAACCGCGGAGCCGCGCTGAAATCTCCAGCCCCCACATACCCATAAAAATCTTTAAACAGCTGCACAAACGTATCCGGATACCCCTCCGCATGTCCCCCTGGATAAGCCGCATACCCCCGCGCCTCGGGGCTCATCAGCGCCGGATCCTTTGGCAATTCTTCATTCGCCTGCTTCCGGTGCCCAACCCAAAGCACGTTCGGTGACTCCGAATTGAACGCCAGCGACCCCTCCGACCCATCCACCTCAAACCACAGACGGGCCTTCCGCCCCGCACTCACCTGCGAAACCGTCATGACCCCGCGCATCCCCTTTTCAAAACGCAGCAGTATCGAAGCGCAATCATCCGTCGTGATCTTCACTTCGTCGAACTCCACATCGCTCCGCTGCTGAAAAGTTTCCACCCGCCCTCGAGGCCGCCGCCGCACGGGAACAACCGTCGCCAGGTCCGCGCAAAGTTCGGTCACTTTTTGACCGGTAATCCACGTCGTCAGATCCAGCCAGTGCGTGCCAATATCCGATACCGCCCGCAGCTCCCCGCCCAAATCCGGCTCCAGACGCCAATTCCAGTCCGCCGGATAAAGCAGCCAATCCTGCAAAAAACTTCCATGCACCAATCGTGGCTCGCCAATCGCCCCACTCGCCACCATCGCCCGCGCCTGCTGGCACAAAGGGTAATAGCGAAGGTTGTAGGCCACTCCGCCAACCTTCTTTTGCTTCTGAGCCGCAAGCACGAGGTCCAAGCTCTCCTTGGAGTTCATCGCTAAAGGCTTTTCGCACAACACATGTTTTCCCGAATGCAAAAGACGATTGGCTTGCCGAAAATGTAGATAATTAGGAGTGCAGATATGAACTACATCAACCGCCCGGTCAGCGGCTAACTCTTCAAGCGAGCTATATCCGCGATCAAGCCCCGTCGCTCGCGCCGCCTCCGTGCTGCTCTCTGGAGAGCTTCCCAGAATCCCGGCCACCGGAATTCCCAGCCGGCGTAGCCCCTCCAGGTGCGCTTTCCCTACAAACCCCAACCCAATCACCGCTGCCCGCAGCCGATCCATCCATTCACCTCGGGGACACCGTCGCCGCAATGAAGGCCCGGTGGCGCGGGCACTCTCGCCCGCGAGCGTTAAACTCCGTTTTTATGACCAGACAAATCGCCGCGTGCAAAATAACCGCTAGATCTTTCACCCAACTTGCGCGTGCTGCCGATTCGCGCTCACCATCGCCAATGCGCGCTCCAAGTCCGCAATCAGATCCTCCACGCTCTCAATCCCGACAGACAGCCGAATCAACTGCTCCGTCACCCCCATCTTCTGCCGCATCTCAGCCGAGATCATGGCATGCGACGTAAGCACCGGGATGGTCACCAGAGAATCCACCCCGCCCAGACTCGGAGCCAGGGTGAAAAGATTCAGCGCCTCCGCCAGGTGCCGCGCGTCTTCCCCCGTCCCATCCACTTCAAAGCTCAGCACACCACCGCCCCCCGCCATCTGCTCCATCGCCAACCCACGCTGCGGATGCCCCTTGAGGAACGGATAGTGCACCCGCTTCACCTTGGGATGCGCCGCTAGAAATTCCGCAATCCGCAGAGTATTCTCGTTCTGCCGCTGCACGCGCACCGCCAACGTTTTGATCCCGCGCAGTAGCAGAAATGCGGCATGAGGATCCATGCAGCTCCCCAGAGTTGTCCGGGATTCGTGAATCTTGTCGATCAGCTCCCGCTGCCCCGCCACGATTCCCGCAATCAAATCCGAATGCCCGCCAAAATATTTCGTCCCCGAATGCATCACTAGGTCAATGCCGAACTCCGCAGGCCGCACATTGATCGGGGTCGCAAACGTGCTGTCAATGAAGCTGATCAGGTTGTGCTGCTTCGCCAGCGCCGCAACTTTTTTCAAGTCCACCACGCGCAGCGTCGGATTCGTCGGCGACTCCAGATACAGCATTTTGGTATTCGGGCGAATCGCCCGCGCGTGCTGCTCATATTCCGTCGTATCCACGAACGTCGTTTCAATGCCCAATTTCGGCAGCCACTGCCCCAGAAATTTGCTCGCCCCGCCATACACGTCGCGCTGCGCCACAATGTGGTCGCCGTTCTTCAGCAAAGCAAGCACCGGCGTGGTAATCGCGGCCATTCCTGAAGCAAACAACAGCGCCGCATCCGCCCCCTCTAATTCCGCAATGGCGGCTTCGGCGACGGTGTGCGTCGGATTGCCATACCGCGTATAAAACATGTCCGTATGCGTTGCGCGCAGTTGCTGGTCTGTATCCGTAACTTGAAACGTGGACGTCTGATAAATCGGAGTCGCTAACGGCGCATTCTTCTTTCCCAAATCTTCGCCGCCCCGGACCGCTTCCGTTTCCGCCCGATGCTCATGTCGCTTCATATTCACCTCGATTCCTTCGTCCCACACAATTGTTCAAGACTACCTTTCCCCAAGCCCTACGAACAAGAGCAAAGGATGCAGTCCCTCGAATCAGCGATGCAGTTATAATCCGTCCCCATGGAAACCGGACTCAAAAATCGGGTTGCGATCGTCGCCGCTTCCAGCCAGGGACTTGGCCGCGCCACCGCCGAAGCCTTTGCCGCCGAAAGCTGCCGCGTCGCCATGTGCGCCCGCAATAAAGAAGCCCTGCAGCGAAGGCTGCCGGGTCGCCATGTGCGCCCGCAATAAAGAAACGCTGCAACAGGCCGCCGAAAAGATCCGAAAACAATACAACGCTGAAGTGTTTTTCGAACCCCTCAACGTCACTGACCCGACCGCCGTCCACCATTTCGTCGAAGCCGTAGTAAAGAAATTCGGCGCGGCCGATATCTGCGTCACCAACGCCGGTGGTCCGCCAGCCAAAGGCTTTCTCGCTGCCAGCATCGAAGACTGGCGCAAAGCCGTCGACCTCAATTTCCTCAGCGCCATTTACTTCGCCCGCGAAGTCATTCCCCACATGCAGCGCAAACATTGGGGACGCATCATCACCATCACCTCGGTCACCACAAAACAGCCAGTGGCCGAGCTTGTGCTCTCCAACGCCGTCCGCGCGGCGGTCGTCGGCCTCGTAAAAAGCCTCGCCAACGAATTCGGAAAAGATGGAATCCTCGTCAACAACGTAGGTCCCGGCTTCACCGCCACCGATCGCCTGAAAGAGTTAGCCAAATCCCGTTCCGCCGCCTCCGGAAGCACCGAAAAAGAGATTTTCGACGGATGGGCTGCCGATGCCCCGCTCAAGCGTCTCGGCGAACCCCGCGAACTCGCCGACGCCATCGTCTGGCTCGCCTCCGAACGCGCCTCCTACATCACCGGACAGACACTGCTTGTGGATGGAGGCCTCTACAAAGGCCTGTAGCGAACATCCATTTTTTGGAAGTACATTTTTCTCCGGCCACCTTGCCCGGAACCGCCAAACTATTGCCAACCCTCCTGCTTTCTAGTAAGCTGTCGCCCATTCAGCATCATGATTTTTGCGCGGGAAGTCCCCTTTTCCGAGGGGGGCGCGGGACAGGTTTTATGCGGGCCACAGCAAGTCGCAGCATGAAAGTCATAGCACGCGCCGCAATTCATCCGCACTCATTGCAGTTTTCTCGCGCGTCCGTCCAAGCATTTCCTTGTTGCAGAAGATACTAAACGTCGATTTCCGTTTTTCTCAGAGGGGGAGTGTATGGGTACTGTGAATCGCAGCTTGTGGTCGTTTTTCCTGGCTCTCTTTCTGGCAGCCCAGGCCTTCGCTCAGGGCGGAGCCACCGGGGCCATCACGGGAACCGTGCAGGATCCCAGCGGCGCGGTCGTCGCCGGCGCTGATGTGCGCATCGTCAATCAGGACACCGGCGTGCTCACTCGCTCCTTGAAAACCGACGCCAATGGAGTGTTCACTGCGACCCTGTTACCGGTCGGCACCTACACCGTCTCGATTAACAGCGGCGGATTTCAGGAAGCGAAGTTTACCGATATCGCCGTGCGGGTTACCGAGACCACCCGCATGAATGCCAGGATGGCTCCCCTTAAGGTTCTTGAAAAGGTCGGTCCAGGCTCTCGTGCAGAGCGTAGATACCACCACCGCCACGACCGGGGAGAGCGTCGAAGCCCGTACCATCCGCAACCTCCCTCTCTCCACCCAGAACTTTCAACAACTGTTGACCCTCTCTTCCGGAACCAATTCCGAACTGAACGCCTCCGCCTCTCTCGGCCGTGGCGACGTTCGCATCCAGGTCAATGGCCAGCGCGAAGACAACAACAACTACTTGATCGAAGGAATCAGCGCCACTGACTACAACGTTGCGGAACTCACTAACACGCCCTTGCCCAGCCCTGATGTAGTCCAGGAATTCAAAGTTCAAACCAGCCTCTACGATGCCACGCAGGGACGCAACGGCGGCGGCAACATCAACGCCATTCTCAAGTCCGGCACGCGGAACTTCCACGGCAGCGTTTTCGAGTTTTTCCGCAACACCGACCTCGACGCTAACGAGTGGTTCCTCAAACAGAATCAGGTCCAGAATGGCCGCTCCAACCAGCGCCCCGACATCAAGCAGAACATTTTCGGCGGCAGCTTGGGAGGACCGATAGGCAGCGAAGGTAAAGCTGGCTTCTTTTTTGTGAATTATCAGGGAACTCGCCAGCGCAGCGGACTCTCCACCGGCGCCATTATTAGTACTGTGTTACCGGTGCTGCCCGCCGGTCGTGACGCTCAGTCCCTGGTCAACACCTTTTTCCCGGCTGATCCCAACGTCACGGCCGCCTCCATCGATCCCGTCGCCCTCAAACTGCTCAACTTCAAGAGCAATCAGTTCAACGACCCCAGCGGCTTTCTTTTTCCCGGCGTTGCCTCCGGCCCGTTCGTGCTCAGCAAACCCGGAAAGTATACCGACGATCAATTTACTGCCAACTATGATCGCGACTTCCGCAGCGGATCAGACAAGATCTCCGGACGTTTCTTTTTCTCCAACTTTGAATCGCTTCTCCCCTTCGGTGCTGGAGGTTTAACCGCAACTCTAGGCGGCACCATCAGTCCCACCGATCTGAACTTCCCGCTCGACCTTCCAGTCCACGACAGGTTCCTCAGCATCGCCGAAACTCACCTCTTCAATCCACGGCTGGTAAACGAATTCCGTTTTGGCTACGTTCATATCAACAATCGCGCCATCAACACGCCGATCATCAACGTCAACGACCTGGGCATCAACCGTCCCAACAGCAATCTTTACAAGACCATCTACAAGTTCACCTTTTCTACCTTCCAGCTAGGTCCAACTCCTGGAGCGGACCAGAGCCAATTGCAAAACAATCTCACTTTCCTCGATACCGCCAGCTATACCGCAGGCAAGCACTCGCTCCGTTTCGGTGGGCAATACGATCGTGTGAACCTGGACAAGAACTTCCCACAAACCTTCAATGGCCAACTGTTCTTCTTCCCAAGTCCAGGCAACGCGACCAATCCCGCTGACCCTTGCGTGCCCATCGGCGGCTGCAGCGATTTCCAAAACTTTCTGCTCGGCCAGCCCGGTTTCTCCTTCGGCGGCAGCGGCGTCTCCAACCACGAATATCGTGTGAACGATTACGGCCTCTTCCTGCAGGACGACTATAAAGCGACGAGCAACTTAACTATCAATGCCGGCTTGCGCTGGGAATTGTTCGGCGCCGCCAAGGACAACCTCTGCCACATCGGAAATACCATTTCCGCGCTCGCCAATCAGGGCATAAGCCCGTTCGTTTATCCCAAGTGTGTCGACAAACTCGGTGTTCCCGGCTTCACGGGTACCCTCAGCAACACGACGATGGCCAACAGCTACGCTTCCAACTGGGGACCCCGGATTGGCTTCGCCTATGACTTATTTGGCCATCACACCACGGCCATCCGCGGTGGCTACGGCATCTTCTACGTCCGCGAAGACATCGGCACCGTAGACCAGCTTTCCTTTACCGCTCCGATTCTCCCCATCACCACGCCGCTGGGAACTCCCGGCGACATGGCCGATGTCTTCGCCACTGGCGCCGGCCGGCTTCCCACCGGTGGCGTCATCGATCCTGCGTTTATTCCTGTCTATTCGCAGTTCTTGGGATTTATCGACTGCACGACGGGAGCGCCTACCCTTGACAGCTCTCAATGTGCCACGTTCAACAACAACAGCATTAATCTCTTCGGCCTCGAAGTCCCCCGCCACTTTGTCTCTCCCAGCACGCAGCAATGGAACCTGAGCATCCAGCGGCAGCTACCCGCAAATTGGGTATTCGAGATTGGTTATGTCGGTACCAAGGGTACTCATCTGCGAGAGACGCGCGATTCCATTCAGCCCTTCGATGCCAGAACCCATCCGGTCACATTGACTGCCCTTAACGGCACCGTCTACACCATCAATCAAAATACATTTTTCAATGCCAATGCCCGCTCCCGTGCTCTTGGTTTGGCAACCCAGAACTACCAGTTGTTCGCCAGCGATGCCTGGTCGAACTACCACTCTCTCCAATTGACGACCTCGCATCGTTTCTCGCGCGCCTTATACTTCCAGGCTGCCTACACCTGGTCCAAGGCGCTGGACGCCACTTCCAGCGGAAATACCGCATTCAACACAGCCATCAACGACCAGACCAACTTGCGCGATTCCTACGGGCCCTCCGATTTCGATCGCACCCATCGCTTCGTCATCAGCTACAACTGGGACCTCCCGTTCTTCGCGCATAGCGGCGGCGTTGCTTCTGCCGTTCTCGGACGCTGGACCCTGAGCGGCATCACCACCTTTCAATCCGGAACTCCGTTCACGGTCATCGACGCGGGCGGCGGATTAGGATTCAACTTGAGCAGTCCCAACACCAGCACCGCTACGCTGAATCCCGGCTTTACAATTTCATCCGCCCAAACCAGCGGCAGCGTGGAAAGCCGGATTCCGAACTGGTTCAAAGTGGACGCAACCGGCGCGCCGCTTGGCATTAGCGGTGCCCCTGTGATCGGGCCGGACGGCGAGACTGGCTTCGGCAATTTAGGCCGCAACACATTCCGCGGACCGTTTCAGCAGAATTGGGATGTCTCCCTGGGAAAGAATTTCCGTATCAGCGAAGACAAGACATTTAAAGTCTCCGCCGACTTTTTCAACATCTGGAATCACCCGATCTTCGCCAGCCCCAACAACATCTTCAACGGCCTGGGTTTCGGCACGATCACCAGCACCAAGGGAACGCCGCGCCTAATACAGCTCTCCGCCAGGTTTGCTTTCTGA
>QIAS01000493.1 GCA_003225615.1 Acidobacteriota bacterium
CGGCATCCCGAATGCGTCCTGTCTTGGCATAAAGCTCGGCCAAACCGGCGGTCAGGTACTCCGAAGTGGGGTCAGCGTCAATGGCCTGGCGGTATTCCTCAATGGCTTTGTTGGCCAGTTCGCTGCGTCCGTAGACCGCTACCTGCTCTTCGTACATATGGGCCAAGGTGTAGTGGTAATACGCGGCGGCGCGGTCAGCCTTGCGTGGGTTCGCCGGGGCTGGCTGTTTGGCGGACTGCGCCGGCTGGGCTGCTGACTGCTTGGAATCCGACGGGGAAGCTGGAGTTTGTTGTGCGAAAACAGCTCCGGCAAGAGCCAAGAGCACAAAAATAGTACTGGTCACATTTTTCATGAAATACCTTCGGATTCCCAAGGCCATAGCGATTGGATGCCGAACCGCTGCCGCTGGGTGCTTTCCTATTGTAACCTTTGACCCGAGTACCTTGGGAAAAAGCCAGTGTCGGAAAAGGTGCAGATATCGACCCGGAAGTACAGGGACAGGCGGGACGGCAGGGGCCGAGTAATTGTTGATTTTTGATTGTTGATTGTTGAATGGAAGACCGTTTCATCCCGCCGGCGAGAGTCAAACCGTCGAAGAAGTCATGATGAAATGCTGACTGCCAAATGGCGCAGTTCACTCAACAATCGAAAATCAACAATCAACAATTCCTTCAGTGCCTGAAGTGCCTCACGCCGGTAAAAATCATCGCTAATCCCGATCGGTCAGCCGCGTCTATAACTTCCTGGTCGCGAACCGATCCTCCGGGCTGGATTATGGCGGTTGCTCCGGCTTTAGCAATCTCCTCGACACCGTCCGGGAAAGGGAAGAAGGCATCCGAGGCGGCCACTGTACCCTTTAGAGGCAATTGGGCTTTCATCACCCCGATTCTGCAGGAATCCACGCGGGACATCTGCCCCGCTCCCACCCCCACGGTCTGACCCTCGCGGGCATAAACAATGGCGTTTGACTTCACGTGTTTACAGACTTTCCAGGCGAACAGCAGCGCTCGCTTCTCCTCGGTTGTGGGTTGGCGCTTGCTTACGATCTTCAGGTCTGATTCCTGCAAAGACCGCACATCGGCATCCTGCACCAATATTCCGCCGGAAACGTTCTTCAGAGTCCATTTCTGTTGTGATGGGATAACTTCCACGAGCCGCAGGTTTTTCTTAGACGCGAACTTGGCCTTGGCCGCGTCATCGAAGTCAGGGGCAGCGATCACCTCCAGAAATAGCTTGGCCATTTCCTCCGCAGTGGCGGCGTCGATGGGACGATTCACGCCAATTACACCGCCGAAGGCAGATACCGGATCGCACTCGAGCGCCTTCTTATAAGCCTCGAGAAGAGTTTTTCCGGTTGCGGTGCCGCAAGGGTTGGTGTGCTTGATGATGGCGCAGACCGGCTCTTCGAACTCCTGGGCGAGGTCCCAGGCCGCCTGTAGATCCACAATATTGTTGTAGGAAAGCTCCTTGCCCTGTAACTGGCGTCCGTTGGCTACGCCGGTGCCTGAGCCGTCCGAGTACATGGCCGCTTTTTGGTGCGGGTTCTCGCCGTAACGTAAATCCATGTTCTTGCGGAATGCAAGGCGCAAGGTTTGTGGGAAGGATTCGGGCGCATGCAACTCGAATCGGCCGTTAACGCTGACCCGTTCCAGGGTGGAGGCGATGGCGGAATCGTAGGCGGCAGTCGTGGCAAACGCTTTCTGTGCCAGGCGCCACTTGGTAGCTTGAGAAAGCTCTCCGCCGTGCGCGGCCAGCTCATCGGCGATAGCATTGTAATCGGCGGGCGAGGTGACCACGGCAACGTCCTGAAAATTTTTGGCGGCTGAGCGGATCATCGATGGCCCGCCTATATCAATGTTCTCGATCAGCTCTTCGAAGTGTGCCTCGGGCTTGGCGGCCGTCTTTTCAAAGGCGTAGAGATTCACCACTACCATATCGATAGGCTGGATGCCGTGTTCCGCTACGGCCGTGCGGTGCAACGGATTCTCCCGCCTGTGCAGGATTCCGCCGTGAACTTTGGGATGCAGTGTTTTAACACGGCCATCGAGCATCTCCGGAAATCCGGTGAACTCCGAGATGTCTTTCACCCTCACGCCAGAATCGCGCAGCAACTTGGCAGTGCCGCCTGTGGAGATGAGTTCCACACCGATAGCGGCCAGTTTGCGGGCGAATTCCACCAGCCCGGTTTTGTCGGTAACACTGAGAATGGCACGTTGAATCCTCGACATAGTTAAGAGGCCTCGACTGCGGAAGGATGACTGCCTGGGAGGGCAGCTAGAAATTCTATCAGGAGCGGGCGAGTCGCGAGCAGGTGAACAGTAAGTTCCTCAATCTCAAGTCCAGCTCTATACGATCTTTGCGAAATCGCTAAGCGCGCGAAGAATATTCTGAACCCGCCCGACGGGTAGATTCAGGGAGGCTGTTTGTGGAAGATTTTCTTGAGAGGTGGTGACTCGGTACCTGGTACTCGCTACTAGGTTTTTGCCTTCGCCTTCAGTTGAGAGGTGGTGACTCGGTACCCGGTACTCGCTACTAGGTTTTTGCCTTCGCCTTCAGTTTGACATGGCCGTCCTGCATCTCGACGGAGTACTCGACAGCGACGCAGCCGGACTGTTTGCGGATCTGGTCGGTTTTTTTCTTCACGAACGTAGCGAAGGAATCCAGGCTGGCACTGTCGGCGACGGATTCGCCATTCTTTTTCTTAGCTTCGACCAACGCCTGGTAGAGCAGTTTAACTTTGTCCTGCTCCTTGGTGGCGTCGGAACATTGCACCATGAATGGTTCTTTTCGGTCACCGCCAGCATGTCCAACTCCGTACACCGGGTGATGTGCTTCGTGCTCGTCCTCAGGTCGCACACCCTGCACGGAAAGGATCGCGTCCTGCGGACGCCGATAGCCTTCTTCGCGGATGCGGGTCTTCTTTCGCCATAAATCACTGTAGATGGCGTAGCGCTGCGCCAGTTCGTTGTAACGAAAACGTTGGCTGAAGCTCATTCGTCCGCCATCACTGAATTTGCGCAGCAGGGAGAGCACCTTCCACTCGATGTCCGTGGGCGGCTTCTTGCTCGGATTACTGAAATAAACCTCGTACTCGATCTTCAGACGTCGAAGATTGGTTTCGAGCAGAGTTAGTTCCTCATCGGTGGTCACGGACCGGCTTCTCCTAGTCGTCAGTTTAGGGGACGAAAGGAGCGAGGGGCAGGTTCCCTTTGGCCACGGTGGATATGGAACGAAAGTCACTCGGGCAGCCGTCGGCTGTCGGTTGCTGGCTCTTGGCTCTTGGCTCTTGGCTCTTGGCTCTTGGCTCTTGGCTCTTGGCTTTTGGCTTTAGGCTACCAAACTGGAATTCTCAGCCTGACTTGTGTCTTCCCGGATGGATTGGCGGAATTATCAAGTCCTTGGGCGCGTAGGGAAAGCGGCCGTTGCGATTGCGAACACGTCAAAACAGATAAAGCTGAGGAGGGAGAGCGAAGATTAGAGCCTAGAGCCAACTCTTCATCTTCCAACCGTCGCGGCCATTTTCTTCACCATGGCCAGCACCAACTTGCGGTCGCTGTCGTTGAGGCTGCCGGCGTAGCGGCGGATTTGAGTGAGGAAGCGAACTTCGTCGTCGGAGAGTTGCGGCAGGCCTTTCTGGCCATTGGTGTGGCCTGACTCGGAAAAGAACTGGGAAAGCGGCAGTTCCATGGCCCCGGCAATCTTGGCCAGAGTATCGAGTGAGGGAATGGTATGGCCATTTTCAACACGCGAGAGATAGCAGCGGAGCAGGCCGGTGCGCTTTTCAATGTCGCCCTGGGACATTCCCTTCTGCAGGCGGTAATTTCTAATGGTTTCGCCGATATTCATACTGGAGCGCTGCTCATGGGTAAAAGTGTTCACTTGGGGTTTCGCAGGATGGGTGCATAGTAACCAGAGTAGTACCTTCTGGCAAGCAGAATTTGCTTGGCATGAAAACCGTTCCGCAGGGAGTGCTTGCAGAAAGGGAGAGGACAATTTCCACAGCAGCCGTTGACGCTTATTTCTTCAAGCTTGCGGCCAGGAAATCCACGGTGCGCTTCCAGGCGTCAGCCGCGTCCTGGGGGCGATATCCTTCCTTGTTGTTGGGATTCTCAAAGGCGTGGCCGGCGTCGGGGTAGATGACGATTTCCACCTTCTTGCCCAGTTGTTTCAGCGTCTGCTCGAACTTTTTTGCGTCTTCTACGGGAATGCCACGATCCTTCCCGCCGAAAATTCCGAGAATCGCAGCATTAATCTTCTTCAACTGCTCGGGATCCGTGGCGACATGGCCGTAATGGATGACCGCAGCAGCCAATGT
>QIAS01000494.1 GCA_003225615.1 Acidobacteriota bacterium
TCGTGCGGCATTTCTGGGGCCAGGAATTCCCCTTCTCTCCGCCTCTTCTCAGGGCAAGTAATTGATTGCACTTCCGTTACTTGCGATTCCCCGAGAGGAGTTCAAAATGCATTAATCACCCTGGAAGGATGCCATGACACAATCTTACAGAATGACTTTGGTAACACTGCTCGGTCTCGCGCTGCTGTCCGGTCCTGCGCTGGCTTTTGACAAGGACCATGGCAAGGGCCATGATCGCGACGACCGCAAAGAATCGCGGGATCATGATCGGGATCGCGATCGTCATCATGCTGGCCATGACCGTGATCGTGACCGTGATGATGAGCGGGATGGCCGGCCTCCGGGCTGGAGCCATGGAAGAAAAGAAGGCTGGAAGAAGAGTAATTGCGATCTCCCCCCGGGCCTCGCTAAGAAAAATCCGGATTGCGGCGAATCCCGCCATGAACACCGGACTGCGGTCATAAGCCCGACCCATCGAGATACTCCGGTACGCTCACGGACAACGATCACCCGCGTTCCAACCAGAACGGTAACGACTACAACTACGACCACAACCAAGAAAACAGACGACAAGATACGTAATCCTGCGGATTTAATTCTGAAAAGAAAGACTACCGTAACGACAACGAAGAACTAGTTTTGTTGGAATGTAATACTCGAACCGAGACGCGGCCTGCCGCGTCTCTTCGTTTTTGGGGTCGTTCGGGAGAATTAAAGCTAGTGTCGGCAGGCGGCGAGCCTCAGACGGGTTCGTAGTATCGCTCACCTGCGCAGGCGCGGCATAGAATCTTTCCATTGCGGCGTACCTCTCGGTGGAAGTTGATGCCTTCGCCGCAGGCTTCACAAACCGTGCGCTCGCC
The DNA here is from genome assembly GCA_003225615.1 of Acidobacteriota bacterium. Classification (GTDB taxonomy): domain Bacteria; phylum Acidobacteriota; class Terriglobia; order Terriglobales; family Acidobacteriaceae; genus QIAS01. Next base: position 861 of record QIAS01000494.1, read on the forward strand.
CTTGTAGCCGGGAAATTCTTCCGGTGGCAGCTCTACTTTCACCCATTGCGTTGAAAACAGGTCGTCATCCGACATTTCGCGATAGGCCAGCATTTGCTGCTGGTTCTTGTCCTCAATCTCTGGATGCAGGTGGCGTGCCAGCGCCTTGGAAGACTCGCGAGCGGCGATGCGAATAGCTTTGCCGGCACTTACGTCCACAAATGTTGCGGCGACCTTGCCCCAATCGCGGAATTTGAGGGCGCGTTTGCCTAAGCGGCAGCCGGTCACGACGGCGACCGCATCGGTGGCGCAGCGATCAATTTCGACAAACGTGACCAGTCGCTTGCGGTCTTTGCCGCGTGGATCATCGATGCCGAGCTTGGCAAGCCCAAGCATCGCCAACCGCACGCCTAGAACCTGTCCGGCGCAAAGGTGACCGTGGGCTTGTTCGGCATCGCGGAGGTAGTCGTCCAGAGACTTCACGGAAAGGAAGCTTCCAGCTTCTAGATTAACACTGAAGCAACAGTGAGATTGCTGCCAACTCTAGTGGCGGCTGGCTCCTATTTTCTTTTCCAGCGAGCGCCACCCTTACCTTGCTCTACGATAATTCCTGCGGCATTGAGCTCGGCGCGAATCGCGTCTGATTCGCTGAATTTGCGCGCCTTTCGGGCGGCTTCCATCTGTTCTAGCTTCTTGTTGATCTGTTCATCGCTGAGCATGGCCGACCCGACCGCCTCCAGAAGTTCCTTACTGATGTCTTTCGATCTGCCGTCGGCCTGTGCCCATCCCAGAATGACTTTCATGCGAGCAGCATCATCATCACGCAACACGCCAAATATCTGGTCAAACTTCTCGAGCGCGGCGAGCAGCGGTTTCGTTTCATCCTGTCGAACCTGGCCGGCGTCCATGGCGGCGTTGGCGGCGCGGATCATTTCGAAAATTGCAGCTTGCGCCTGGGCGGTGTTCAGGTCGTCTTCAAGGGCCGACTTCAGGCGTTCTTCGGTCTGACGTGCAAGCTGCGACATGCTGTCATTCGCGCCAGGAGGAAAGCTGCTGGTTTCGAGACGCAGCCGGAAATTCCGCAGGCGCTCCACGGAACTCGCAGCTTGCTTGAGCCCGTCAAAGGTGAAATTAAGCTGGTTGCGATACGGAACCGAGCTCAGCAAATAGCGAATGGAAGATGGCTTGTGTCC
>QIAS01000495.1 GCA_003225615.1 Acidobacteriota bacterium
TGGTATGCTGCGGGGCATCCACCCTTTGCCAGCATCTACGAAATGTTGCTCAGCTTTGTGTGGACGCTGGCGGCTCTTACCCTCATCGCGGAAAAGCGCTTTGGCGTGAAAGTCATTGGCACCGTGACCATGCCGGTGGCAATCGTGGGTGTGGTCTTGATGCAATTGCTGCGCACCGAAGTGCATCCGCTAGTACCCGCCCTGCAATCTACCTGGCTGCACGTACACGTCACGTTGGCCATGTTGGCCTATGCAGCATGCGCCCTCAGCTTTGCCCTGGCGATGATGTTTCTCATCCAGGACAAAATGAAGACCGAAAGTTTTCTGGTGGCGACCAGCCTGTTTACGATTGGGACTTATGCCGGCATCCTCACACGCTTTGAAAAATGGGGTGGGCTCAGCGTAGTTGCCTGGAATCCCCAGGAAAACTCAGAAGCGTTTCTGGCTCGAGGCGTGCGCTTGTATGTCACGATTCCTGACTTAGGCTGGTTGATCCTGCTGGTACTGGGAGCGGTGGCCGCGCCTCTAGTCATCGCGCTCTACGCCCGCTGGAAAAATGATGAAAGCCTGTTCACCGTTGCCAATCGCGCAGTATTCGTCAGCATCCTGTTGCAGGTGCTGACGCTGCTTTTCTTTTTCTTGCGAGCACGAGATGGCCGCTACCCCTCGCTGGACGCCGACGGCCTGTTTTTCACAAATTTGGCCGCCAGCCCATTCATCTTGTCAGGGCTGGTAGGCGGCATCTTCGTTTCGCTGCTGTATCTCTTGCTGCTGTGGCGGCGTGAGGATCTGGAGCGACTCTTGCCCGATGCCGGCACTCTGGACCGCATCACCTATAAAACCATCGCAATCGCCTTTCCTTTGCTCACGCTGATGATCGCAGCCGGCGCTTATTGGGCCAACCGGACCTGGGGTTCCTACTGGAGTTGGGATCCGAAAGAGACATGGGCTGCCATCACCTGGCTGGTTTATGCAGGCTATCTCCACATGCGGGTTACTCGCGGTTGGCGTGGACGGCGAGCAGCGTACTTCGCAATCTTGGGATTCGCCGTAGTGATGTTCACTTTCTTCGGAGTCACTTATTTGCTGCCGGGATTGCATGCTTATGCCTGATCAGTTAGAGTCCGCGGTTAAGAAATCGGCGGTCGCGAAGGCTGCATCACAGGCCACTCTCCCCGAGGTTGCCGCAGAATGTCGCCTGTACTACATCAGCTCCGAAAGTGCAGATTGTGAGCATGAGACCGACGCTCCTCCTTGTTGTGCAGCACGTCTGGAGCAGATAATTACCGCTGTAGCTCCAACCACACCAGAGGATTCCGCATTGCGCACGATGCGTTTCAATTGGCAGCTCAAAGCGGTGCTGCCCGTGGCGTTTGTCCTGCTGAATGGCCTGCTGCTGTTCCTGCTGGCCACAGTGTCACTGCGCGACCCGGAGCGGCATACCGTGCTCATAGTTGCCGGCGCCGGGGCAGTTGCGGTATGCGCTGTGCTGATCGTCGTGCTGGCGTATCTCATCCAGCGGCCCATGGTCGAATTGCAGGAGAAGATTGCCCGCGTCGGGGACGGAGATTTAAACGTCTCGGTCGGCTTCAGCCGGCGCAATGACGAGATCGGAGACGTGGGACGCAACTTCAATCGCATGGTCGAGCAGTTACGCGAGAACCGGCAAGAAATTGAGCGCCTGCATCATACCCAGATGTCGCGCGCCGAATACCTGGCCACTCTGGGCGAATTGGCAACCGGTCTGGCGCACGAGATTCGCAACCCGCTGGCAGGGATTGCGGGCGTGATCGACATTGTGGGACGCGACTTGCCCGCCACGAGTCCCGCGCGCGCCGTAGTCAAGGATGTTCGTCAGGAAATTGCGCGGATTAATCGCATCGTCGCGGATCTGTTGGAAACGGCCCGTCCGCGCGCCCCCCAAATTCGGTTAAGCGATCTGAATACCACCGTCGAGCATGCGGTCATGCTCGCCCGCCAGCAAGTGCTTTCCAAGCCCGTCAAGATCGAGCTGCAGAAGGCCGACAAGCTGCGCGAAGTTGAGCATGATAGCGACCAGATTCACCAGGTCTTGCTCAATTTGCTCCTGAATGCGGTTCAGGCGATAGACGGGCCAGGCACGATCCGTGTCGAAATCCTCCCGGAAAAAGAAGAAGCTTTGGTAGTGGTCACGACTCCGGTCGAGGCATTCCTCCCGAGCACCTGCAAAATATCTTCCGGCCTTTCTACACGACTAAAGGAAACGGTACCGGCCTGGGCATCGTGGAAGAGCACCACGGGCGCATTGAAGTCACGAGCGTCATGGGGAAAGGCAGCAAGTTCGTGGTGCGGCTGCCGTTTCGCCGCTCTGCGGCGTAATCGGCTGTTTTCATGCCCCCCCCCTGTTTGACGTTTACCGTTAAACGTTATACCCTATACAGGTGATCAAGTCCTTCCGGTCCCCGGACGCGGAACGGCTCCATAATCGCGAGCGGGTCAAGCGCTTCGCTGCTATTGAAAGAGCGGCACAACGCAAATTACGCCAATTAGATAGTGCTACGGAATTGAGAGACATGGCGGCGCCTCCAGGAAATCGGCTCGAAGCTCTTAAAGGTGACCGGCAGGGGCATTACAGTGTCAGAATTAACGATCAACGGCGCATTTGCTTCCGGTGGCGTGACGGAAACGCGTATGACGTAGAAATTGTGGATTATCACTAGGAGGCCCGGTGGCACGATCCAATAGAAAACATCGAAAGAGCTTGCCCCCTATCCACCCCGGGGAAATTTTGCGTGAAGACTTCATGCGTCCGCTCACCCTGAGCATTAATCGCTTGGCCTTGGATTTGCATGTCCCCGTTACTCGCATCGCAGAAATCGTGCACGAACGGCGCGCCATCACTCCCGACACGGCGCTGCGCCTGGGCCGCTACTTCAATACTAGCCCTCGTTTCTGGCTTAACCTCCAGGGCTCCTACGACCTGGAAGTGGCCACGGATTCATTGGCCTCAACCATCGAGCGCGACGTCCGTCCTTTGCGAACTGCAGTCGATGCGGAAGCTCGCTCCTGACCTGGCCTGCGACCTGATCCCCTGCGTATTTCCGTAGTAAGCTAGGCAAGGATGGCCTCCGACAAAATTCTCGTGGTGGACGATGAGCGGCTGGTGCGCTGGTCGCTGCGCCAGAAGTGTGAGGAATGGGGATACCACGTGCTCGAGGCCGATGCCGGGGAACCGGCTCTTAAGCTGGCACAGAATGAGTCTCCGGACCTCGTTCTGTTGGATGTGCGCCTTCCCGACCTGAGCGGCCTTGAAGTCCTCGAGCAGCTCAGAAGGAACGGTGATGCGCGCGCCGTCATCATGATCACCGCCGATCCCCAACTGGATGACGTAAAAGCCGCGCTCAAACTGGGCGCCTACGACTTCGTCGGCAAGCCGCTCGACTTCGATGAACTCCACGTCGTAATCAGGAATGCGCTCGAAACCACGCGCTTGCGCAGCGAAGTACAAACCTTGCGGGCCGACGTGCGCCGCCGCGCCGGTTATCACTCGGTGGTGGGCCTGTCACCAAAGATGACCGAGCTGATGAGCTTTGTGAGGAAAGTTGCGGCCAGCGAAGCCACCACAATTCTGATTCAGGGAGAAAGCGGAACCGGAAAAGATTTAATTGCTAAAGCTATCCATTACGAGAGCTCGCGCCAGGAAAAGCCGTTCGTGGCTATCAATTGTTCGGCAATTCCAGAAACCCTGATGGAAGCCGAACTCTTTGGTCATGAAAAAGGCGCCTTCACCGATGCCAAGCAGATGAAGAAGGGCCTATTCGAGGCCGCGGATGGCGGCTCTCTTTTTCTCGACGAAATCGGTGAGCTCTCTCCCTTGCTCCAGGCCAAGTTGCTGCGCGTTTTGGAGGATCAGGTCATTCGCCGGGTTGGCGGCATTCGCGACATGCAGGTGGACGTGCGAGTGATTGCGGCTTCCAACCGTGACCTCGAGAAAGCGGTCCGCGAAGGCCACTTTCGGCAGGACCTCTATTACCGTCTCGCGATCATCGCCATCTTCATTCCACCCCTGCGCGAGCGCAAGGAAGACATTCAGCCGCTGGTGGATTTCTTCATCGAGCGCTACAACCGTAAATTCAAAAAGTCGGTGCGTGGCATCAGCGATGACACACGGCGTCTCCTGCTCGCTCATACCTGGCCGGGCAACGTTCGCGAGCTGAAAAACACGATCGAACGAGCCATGATCCTGGAGGATGAGCCGCTGCTGCGGCCGGTGTACCTGCCATTTTCAGTCGCCGAGTCGGGAGGTCTCACCGTTTTTGAAAGGACTTCGCCGAGCGATGGTGGTCACGCGCTGCCCAATGGCCGCATGCTTCCGCGACTCTATATTCCGGAGGGAGGTACTTCGCTCGAGGAGGTGGAGCACGCCATGGTGGAGTTGGCCATGCGCCAGGCCAATGGGAACCAGACGCACGCCGCCAAG
>QIAS01000496.1:0-1046 GCA_003225615.1 Acidobacteriota bacterium
GCAGAAGGATCGCTGAGATCGCAGGGAGACACTAGTTAACGCCTGATGAAGAATACCGCCATTCTCCTGGTCAGCTGTCCTGATCGCAAGGGAATTGTTGCTGGCATTGCGGACTTTGTTTTTCAGCACAATGGCAACATTCTGCATGCGGACGAGCATGCCGATGAAGAATCCAATTTGTTCCTGACGCGGGTGGAATTCGATCCTGCGGATTTCGATGTTGATATTTCCCAATTTCCGCAACATTTCGCTCCCATCGCGGCAAAATTTGAAATGCAGTGGCGTTTAGCACGATCTGGCTACCGGCCGAAGATGGTGATTCTGGTTTCGAAACATGACCACTGCCTGGTGGATCTGTTATACCGGCACCACAGTGGGGAACTGCGCTGTGAGATCCCGCTGATTATTTCGAACCATCCGGACAACCGGCCAATTGCAGAGTTTTACCGTATTCCTTATGAAGTGGCGGCCTTCTCCAAGGACAACAAAGCGGACGGACTTCATGGTGCTGGCGCGGTATATGCAGATCCTCTCCAACGAGTTCGTTAACGAGTATCCCAATCGCATTATCAATATTCATCATTCTTTTCTGCCGGCCTTCGTCGGCGCGAAGCCTTATCACCAGGCATTCGAGCGAGGCGTAAAACTCATCGGGGCCACCAGCCACTATGTCACCGAGGTGCTGGATGACGGCCCGATTATTGAGCAGGATGTGATTCGCATCTCCCACCGGGATTCAGTGGACGATCTACTGCAAAAAGGACGCGATCTCGAAAAGGTGGTGCTCTCGCGCGCGGTCCGCTGGCACATCGAGAACCGGGTTTTGCTTTATGGCAAAAAGACCGTGGTTTTTGACTGAAACCTTGAAACCCGGGCGCTTCCTTAACTCCGCTTAATGGCCAGCTCCGGCAGCGGTGGGTAGCAAACTGAGGACCGCTGCCAGGAAGTAACTTGCCTGGGCCCGAGCTTTCGTTTTAACTAGTAAGTTAACCTATCAGTTACCTGAAAAAAGTTCGCAGGGTGGCAGGAGCTGTTCCTTGGTAGAG
>QIAS01000496.1:1061-3468 GCA_003225615.1 Acidobacteriota bacterium
TGGTAGAGGATCCCAAGTGGGAATTGGCCATTCTGGCTACGGTGCAAGGCTTCTATGAGAAGCTGCTACAGGAGCCGCTGGCCGGGGAAGTTCCTGTCCCGGTGGGACTTGAGGCCATTTCGCTGCAGCAGAGTGACGGCGACGTGTACGAAACGCTGGGCACGATGCGCCGCTGGCTGCGATTGCTCGACATGGCCATCACTCCCGCCATGTTGCGGCGGGCTCTAACTGCCGATACCGACCCGGAAATCGCCGAGGCAATGCTGCGTCACCTGCTTCGCCACAAGGATGGCAGCGACGTCAAACGCGACAAAACTGATCTGGTAGTCACGTTTCTGTATCGTCACCCGCGTGTTCCCGGGCAATGGGAACGGCGTGGGTTCGGGCTCGACGGGTCGCTGCCGCTCTCTCCGTTTGAAATTGCACTTCTCGAAATTCTGGCCGATACCGACGTGCCGTCGTTGCCGGAGGAGCACGTGCAGCTGCTTCGCCGGTTTGATCCGTTGCTGGAAGAAGTGAAAGCTTTCAAGGATTTTAACGGGCTCATGGATTCCGGCATTATTTCGCGGGTGCGCGAACTGAAGCAGTCTCTGGACACGTCGTTTTATCACCCCGGGGTACTGGCCACGATTGCGCCTTACAACACAGCTTTTGGCGCGAAATTTGACGAGTTATTTCTTGCGGCGGCCAAGGAGATCCACCAGTACGCCGAGATGCTTGAACAGCAGGGCGGCTCGATCCTCGGAAACGTGGACGGGGTGGATGTGACCGTTGAGCACGTGGGAGCGATGGAAGAGGGCGAGTTGCTGAAGGCGGATTACGGAGGTGCGCTGGAACGGTTCCAGCGCGTCTCGAAGCTGAAAAAAGCCTTGGAGCGCCGTCCGCCGATCCGGCGGTTGCAGCGTCCGGCCGCAGCGAGCAAAGGCCAGGGAGTGGCGGCAGCACAGCCGGCAAGGAAGACTGTCTCTCCCAATGTGAGTCCGCAACAGCTTGTCATGGAAGAGAGCAAGCTGCGGCAGGTGGAAGAATCGATCCGGGTGTTTGTGCGAGTGGCAGATCCAAAATTTCGACAGATTGTTCCGATGCGCTTTTTCAATCTGATGCTGAGCCCGGCGGAAGTGGAAGCGTGTTGCGGGGACTTTTTGGAAGAAAAGAGCTCGCGGGCGGAGGCGGCGCGCACTCTGTTGCGCATTCTGGCCGTGGTGGCGCGCATCACCACCGAACTGGAAGAGTTGAAGCGTTCGCAGAACTCAGCTTCGCTCTGGAAACTGCATGCGGATTTTCTGGTGGTTCTGCTGCAAGTGGCCCGCAAAGTCACCGAAATTTCAGGCGGTGTAATCACAATCTTGCACGAGCAAGGGGGCATGGAGCAGGAGGCAGAATCGATTGACGCTTCCCTGGAGCGGCTGCGTGAGCACTGCGACGTTGTGGTTAAGACGCTGGCGCAGGCTGAAGCGGAAGTGGGAGCGCGATAAACCCGCCCTGGAGCCAGTAGGCTCCCGAACTACCCTATCTCTTCCCACGCGACCGAACTCACCGTATATTTTGCGCATGAAAATTCTGGTAATCGGCGGCACTGGTTTCATGGGGCCGTACGTCGTTCGTGACCTGCAGGGGCGGGGACACACGGTGGCGGCGCTTCATCGCGGCAGGCGGACGGCTTCTCTGCCCGCTGGGGTACAGCACATCATCGGCGATTGCGGGCAGATCGCTGAACAGCGAGAAAACATCACACATTTTGGCCCGGATGTAATCATCCACTTCATTTTGAGTTCCGGCCGGCAGGCCGAGGCGGTAATGCAGAACCTGCGCGGCCTCACGGGGCGCATTGTGGTGCTCAGCAGCATGGACGTATATCGCGCGGTTGGGGTGACGTTTGGAACCGAACCGGGTCCGCTGGAACCGTTGCCGCTTACAGAAGAGTCTCCCGTACGGACCAGGAAGCACGCGGAGCCACCGATCCTTGAGGGCCTGCGGAAGATCTTCGAATGGGTGGATGAAGATTATGACAAAGTTCCGGTGGAGCGTGTGGTGCTGGGCGATGCGCAGTTGCCTGGTACTGTGCTGCGTTTGCCCATGGTGTATGGGCCGGGGGATCCGCTACACCGGTTTTATCCGATCGTGAAACGCGTCCAGGACGGCCGGCGGAAGATTATTTTTTCCGAGGAGGCGGCGGCCTGGCGTTGTCCCCGGGGGTATGTAGAAAATGTTGCGGTTGCCATTGCGCTGGCGGCGGTTTCGGAGAGAGCCGCGGGAAGAATCTACAACATAGCCGAGTGGCCAGCCTACTCAGAGCAGGAATGGTCGCAGAAAATTGCCACAGAGATGCATTGGGAAGGAGAATTCGTCCTGTTGCCGGCGGTTCGCACGCCTAAGCACCTTGCGTCGCCGGGTAATGCGGCGCAGC
>QIAS01000015.1:0-458 GCA_003225615.1 Acidobacteriota bacterium
TATGACCTCGATACCCCGGTGACCCTGGAGCGATTGCGGGCGGAGGGGGACGTCGAATATGTGCCTGAGGGCGGCTTGGCGCCTTTCGATCTGGTGCTGAGCTACACCGGCGGACACGCCCTCGACGAACTCCGATCCCAACTCGGCGCGCGCCGCGTTGCCGCCTTGTACGGCAGCGTGGATGCATCGTTTTACAAACCTGCCGATCCCTCTTCCAAGTATCTGTCCGACCTCTCCTACCTGGGCACCTATGCGGCAGATCGCCAAAACGTGCTCGAGAAATTATTTGTGGAACCCGCGCGCCGATTGCCGGCCAAACGCTTTCTGATTGGGGGAGCGATGTATCCGGAGGATTTTCCCTGGACCCGCAACATCTATTTTGTTCGCCATGTGCCGCCCCCGCTTCATCCAACTTTCTATTCGTCGTCGAGGCTGACGCTCAGCGTCACCCGTGCCGC
>QIAS01000015.1:640-11434 GCA_003225615.1 Acidobacteriota bacterium
GTCTCAGCACACTGCTGATCACCGCTGTGACGAACTGCTGACCATGTTGGAGGATGCTGCATGAGACGGATCTGGGGAATTGTCCCCGCCGCAGGCCTGGGCACCCGCATTCAGCCTCTTGCATTCTCCAAGGAACTTCTGCCCGTGGGCACACGGTCGGATGGCCGGACCGAGCGTCCCCGCACGGTCTGCGAGTACTTGCTCGACCGCATGCTGTGGGCGGGTGCCACTCGAATATGTTTTGTCATTTCTCCTGCGAAGACCGACATCATGAATTATTTCGGGGGCAAGATCGGTGATGCCGCGATTTGCTACGTCATCCAGCAGAATCCCAACGGCCTTTGTGATTCCATCTTCACCGCGCTCCCGCTGATTCCGCCAGAAGACGAGGTGCTCATCGGGCTACCCGACACGGTTTGGTTCCCCGAAGACGGTCTGGCATACTTGCCCGACCGGCAGTTTTCATTTCTCTGTTTTCCCGTTAAGAACCCGGCGCTGTTTGATGCTGTCGTCTCCGACGAGGCTGGCTGGGTGCGCGAGGTCCAGGTCAAGCAGGCCAATGCCACGTCAAACTGGATCTGGGGCGCTTTAAAGCTTCCCGGTACCGCGCTTACGAAACTTCACGATCTGTGGCGTATCCGGGGCCAGCAAGATCAATACCTCGGCACGCTGGTAAACGCCTACATTGCCGGCGGCGACAAAGTGCGCGCCGTACGTCACGGCCAAACTTACGTCGATGTCGGAACGCTGCACGGCTATCGTGAAGCAGTCCGGCTGCTCTCCAGAGTCCATGATTCGCGAATCAAATCCGAAGCTGCTTAGAGTCACCCATCAGCCGCACGCTCGTGGGTGGATGCACTACTTCGAGGCGAATGCCATCACGAATGGGCAAGAAAGTTTGGCGACGCAAGCCCTCTTTCTAGTCGCCCATCCGGACGACGAAACCATCGGCGCCTCTGCAGCTTTGAGTCATTTCCCGAATTCGGTGGTGATTTATGTCACGGACGGAGCGCCTCACGACCAACGTTTCTGGTCATCTTTTCGCGGTTCGCGTGAAGCATATGCGCGCCTGCGCCTGCAGGAGGCGAAGACAGCGTTGGCCCTGGCCGGTATAACGTCGCAACGCATTATGAGCTTAGGAGCTGCAGACCAGGATTCGATCTACGAAGTGCCTATCCTCGCGGAAAAGCTGCTGGCGATCCTGCGCTGGTTTCGGCCGGCGCTGGTGATTACACACCCTTATGAAGGTGGACATCCGGACCATGATGCCGCCGCCTTGGTGGCAAACATTTCTCGGCGGTGCCTGCAACGGGAACACCGTTCCACACCGGTGTTTTTGGAAATGACTTCCTATCACGCTCGCGACGGCAGATGCCAAACCGGCGAGTTCCTGCCGGATTCAACTGGAACTTCCGAACCGATTCTCACCATCGAGCTTTCGCCGGAAGAAAAGGCCAAGAAGCAGAAAATGATGGAGCACTTCGCATCTCAAGGGCAGGTGCTGCAAGGGTTTCCGATCGGACCTGAGCGGTTGCGAGAGGCTCGCGAGTATGACTTCGCACGCCCGCCTCACGAAGGGCCCTTGTGGTATGAGTTGCTTGGCTGGCCCATGCGTGGCGAGCACTGGAGAGAGATGGCTGTGCAGGCATTTCAGGCCTTTGGAGAATCTTTGTGCGCCTGACCGTGCTCAGCGTGGGATATCCGTTCGCGCCAGTAAGCGACAGCACTGCAGGGGGCGCGGAACAGATCTTGTCCACGCTCGATGAAGCGCTGGTCAGGGCTGGGCACGGATCCATCGTCATCGCGCCGGAAGGATCTCGAGTCCGCGGACGTTTGCTCCCCACTCCAGCCCTGCCGCCAAATCTTGACGACCGGCAGCACGAAATCGCGGTCCGCCACTATCGTGCGGCAATCCGCTCCGCACTGGCACGGTTTCCGATTGACGTGGTACACATGCACGGCCTGGATTTCATGGAATACCTGCCGGAGCCAGGGACACCGGTGCTGGTCACGTTGCATCTTCCGTCCTCCTGGTATCCGCAGGGAGCGTTTCGCTTGGCGCGCCCGGACACTCACCTGGTCTGTGTCTCGCGATCGCAGGCCAATGAGTGCCCGTCGGGAGCATCGATCCGTGCCATCATTGGGAACGCCATCCGGCTGCAACCGTACCGGCAGCGACGCAAACGTAATTACGTTATGGCCATAGGGCGGATCTGCCCGGAGAAAGGGCTTCACCTGGCTATGGACGCCGCGAATCAATCTGGCCTTCCTTTGTTGTTAGCGGGAAAAGTCTTCGGATAGCGGGAATCGCTTTTTGGGCGAAATCGGTCCAGCACGCAAACACCGTCTGCTGGCAGGAGCACGTTGCCTTCTGATTCCAAGTCTTGTGTCCGAAACCAGTTCGTTGGTAGCCATGGAGGCTATGGCCAGCGGCACGCCCGTCGTGGCCTACCGTAAGGGAGCGCTGGTCGAATTGATTGACCATGGCCGTACCGGCTTTATTGTGGACAGCAAAGACGCAATGGCGGAAGCAATTCGAGACACGGATCAATTGGATCCGAGAGTCTGCCGCAAGCAGGCGGAGCTCAACTGCTCCGCCGAGCGGATGTTCGAAAAATACGTTTTGCTTTACGCCGAAGCTGCCCGTAGGAGAAATGAGCCTGAATATGTGATCGATGCGCAGCAGGTGCTCTCGTGACTTGGAATGGCCCTGCCCAAATCGAGAAGATTACAGGCCTGACGACCCTCAGCCATCTGCAACCGGAGTGGAACGCCCTGTGGGCGAGATGCCCGTCAGCCACCACATTCCAGCGTCCCGAATGGCTTATCTGCTGGATCGAAGCGTTCCGCCCGGGAAAATTGTGGACCTTGGCGGTGCGCGAGGCCGGCCAATTGGTGGGCATCGCACCGCTCTACATTCAGCAGAAGGAAGTAGAACGCACCTTGGCACCGGTGGGAGCGGCCATTTCTGACTACCTGGATTGGCTCATCGATCCCGCCGCTTCCGGTGACATTGCCAAACTCATATTCCGGCACATAACTGATCGCGAATCGTCCTGGAACTGCTTGGATTTCAGCGACCTTCCCGGAACCTCCCCGCTGCTCGGCTTGGAGCTAGGCGACGATTGGGAGTGGGAACCGAGTCTTCACGACTCCTGCCCCGTGCTGCAGCTCCCCCAGAAAGTAGAAGAACTCCGAAATCTGGTTCCGCGCTGTCAGCTGCGATCGGTAAAGAATGCCCGCAAAAAACTGGAAAAAGCCGGGCGCGTGCAAATCGAAGTGGCCACGCCGGAAACCTTAGATGAATTGCTGGCTGCGCTCTTCCGTTTGCATCGCACGCGCTGGTCTCAACCCGGTTGCGCCGGTACGCTGTTGGATGACGCGGTCCGCCAATTTCACCGGAGCGTAGCCCCACGGTTGCTGGCAAAAGGCGTACTCCGGTTGTATGCCTTGCGCTTTGAGAATCGCATCATCGCAAGTCTCTACGCGTTCTTCGAACGGGACACCGCCTATTGTTACCTGCAAGGCTTTGATCCGCGCTTTGCCGAGTACAGCCCCGGAGCGCAGATTCTGGCCGCCGTCATCGAAGATGCCGTGAATCTGGGAAAGCGTTCTATTGATTTTCTGCGTGGCCGAGAAACTTACAAGTACGCTTGGGGGGCACAGGATACCCCTACATTCCGGCTTCGTGCACGCAAGCATTTGAGGGATCTCCCGCAGATCGCGGCCTAGCGATCCCTCAGAAGCGGAGCGGGCGAGAGCGGCATGGCTGCGCTATGGCTGTTCGTGCTAAATCCTATAAACTAAGGCGGCTCAGGGATTCCTACGTAAACCTCGAACTGGAATTACAGATTTAGCCCGATGCCCAATCACCCGCCCCAAGCCTATTCTGGCGCTGACGAGGAGGGCTCCTCCTCGTTTAGGAACTTAAAAAGCGAGGTGAAATATGCTGTATTGGGCCGTGGTTTTCCTAATCGTGGCGATTATCGCTGGGATTCTGGGTTTCGGTGGAATAGCGGCTGCCGCGGCAGGCATTGCCAAGATTCTGTTCTTTATTTTCCTCGTGGTGTTCTTGATCACGCTGATCATGGGCCTGACGCGCCGTGGAACGCCGCCGGTGTAGGGCGGGATATCGTATTCCTATTCGTGGCTGTTAGTATGCAGCCGTGTGAAGCACATCCTGCAAGGCGCTCGCTCTTCGCCGGCAGGTCGCCTGGCTCGGACCAAACGTTGGTGCCAGCACCAGCTCGCTGAAAAGCGTCCATCTTTCAGCTATCCTGCACTCCCCTGGCTTCACGTACTCTCAAAAATATCCGGGCGGTCAGACCGCCCCGCTGCCATCAATCTCATCGAAAGTCGAAATTGAAAATAGTCCCAAATTCCTGATTCAGGAGTTCGAAATGAAGGCAGTAGTATTTCATGGCATCGGCGACATTCGACTGGATAACGTAAAAGAACCAACTATCAAAGAGCCTTTTGACGCCATTGTGCGAATCACCGCGAGCGCAATCTGCGGAACGGACCTGCACCTTGTCCGGGGAACTCTCGCAGGCATGGAGCCCGGCACAATCCTGGGACACGAAGGAGTTGGGATTGTTGAGGAAGTCGGGAAAAAGTTGAGGAACCTTTCCCCCGGGGACCGGGTTGTGATCGGCTCCACGATTGGCTGTGGCACTTGCTCTTATTGCCGAGCTGGCTATTACGCTCAATGCGATAAAGCAAATCCCAACGGCCCGGACGCAGGCACAGCGTTTTTCGGTGGTCCCAAAGACAGCGGCCCGTTCAATGGGTTGCAGGCGGAGAAAGCGCGCATTCCTTTTGCCCATGTAGGAGCCGTGAAGCTGCCCGAGGAAGTGGATGACGATCAGGCCATCCTGCTCTCTGACATTGTGCCCACTGCCTACATGGCGGCGGAGAATGCCGAGATAAAGCCGGGCAATACGGTGGCAATTTTCGGATGCGGCCCTGTGGGCCAGTTCTGTATTGCTTGTGCCAAGCTGCTGGATGCGGGCCGCATCTTTGCCGTGGATACGATTCAATCCCGTCTCGACATGGCAAAGGCACAGGGAGCAGAGGTCATCAACTTTAACGAGGAAGATCCAATCAGCCTTATAAAAGACCTGACCAGCGGAATTGGCGTGGATCGCAGTATTGACGCGGTAGGTGTGGACGCGACGGCCCCTCATTCCGGACCGGCAGTCAAGCAAGCCAAGCAGATCAGGAAAGAGTCTGCCCAGGAGATTGAACAGATTGAGAAACAGAAGAAGCCTCGCGGCGGCAATTGGGAGCCCGGCGATTCTCCCGCGCAAGCCTTGAGCTGGTCGGTGGACGCGCTGGCTAAGGCGGGGACTTTATCTGTGATTGGAGTTTATTCAGAACTGTCAAAGACTTTTCCAATCGGCAAGGCGATGAATAAGAACCTGACGGTGAAAATGGGAAACTGCAATCACCGGCGCTACATTCCTGATCTTATTAAGTTAGTGCGCAGCGGAGTGTTGGATCCAGCCGAGGTGCTTACCCAAGTGGAACCTATCACCTCTGTGCTGGAAGCTTACCGAGCCTTTGATCGGCGTGCGCCGGGCTGGATCAAAGTAAAGCTGGAACCAGCGGCGACAGAAGATGTTGCCGCCTAGGCATGGCAGAGACGCCGGCTCGCCGCGTCTGACCTTGTCGCAAATTCTGCGACACAATAAAGGACCCGATAGCCGCCTGTTCCAGGATGGCTATCGGGTCTTTGTTTTCACGCTTCAGAACCATCGAACCAGTCGTCAGCTACTTCTGGCTTGAGGGTGGAGGAGTGGCGGCGTTACCTTTATCACTCTTGCTGTGTTTTCCCAGCTTGCAGGTATCGGAAACATGGTCCAACTTCGAAACGGTAATTTCTTTGCTGGCTCCGGTCGACCCGGTGCTGGCGGCAGACGCGCCCGCTGCTGATTCAGTGCCGTGGACAACTACTTCATGTCCTACGTGGGCGGAAAGATCTTCGGTGCTGGTCAACGCATAGGTGTGGCCCTTCGCATCTTCCAGCATGAACTTGCCGCCTTCCGAGCGGAGGCAGCCCTTTACTTTGTGTTCGCCTTTGGCTGGCTTCTCCGCCTTGCCTTCATTGCCCATGCTTCCCTGGCCCATGCTGCCCTGGGAAGAGGATGAGCCCTGCGTTCCCATCGAGCCGGACTGGGAAGGCGAGCTGGTGGACGATCCTTGTGAGGTGGAGGAACCTTGTGTGGCACTCGGGGATGACGATGTCCCTTGTGAGGTGGAGGAACCTTGCGTGGCACTCGGGGACGATGATGTCGATCCCTGGCTGTCACTTTGTGCGAATGCGACCATCGCAAACGCTAACAACATCGCAAACAACAACGGTACTTTCTTCATTTTCAAAACTCCTCTGAATTTTGGATTCCGTTTCGGAAAGTGACAGAAGTGGCCGTGCCCGGAGTACGCTTTTCCGATGACAACTTTTTGGAGGTGCTTACACCTCCGCCTGCTATTCCCGCGGCACGTCTTCCACAGTAAAGCCCTGCTGCCACTTCGACAATTGGTACAAACCTGTATTTCGCCTGAGGAAGGTTCTGTAGGTGAGTTCGTTCGCCAAAGAACCGTCATTTGGGGTGATATGTGAGCCAGTACTTACACGTCGAAGACGCGATAGACGACTGGCGGTTTCTGCTGCATGAGAAGGTTCATGGCTACGTTATGGACCGGAACGCCCCCGGTGGTCTTGCCGTCGAGCGAACCGCGATGAGCATGGCCATGCAAGACCAGGTCGGCTCCATGACGATCGACGACCTCCGCCAACCGTGAAGTTCCAAGAAAAGGAAAGATTTCCGGAGCTTCGCCTGCCACCGTACTTGCAATTGGGGAGTAATGCAGAACCACGATCCGCTTTGGCGTCCTCAATTGCGACATAGCGCGTTCCAGCTTAAGCGCTTCATCGATGGCCGCCTGCACGAATACTTTGATCTCTCGCTCGCCAAAGGCGGTCAGGACACCACGTCCGAAGCCCCCCACAAATCCTTTGGTCCCGGCGAATCCCACGCCGTCACGTTCATAACCGGTGCCATCCAGCACCTTGATTCCGGCGGCCGTCATCATGCGTTGCAGTTCAGCTTCCTGACCGCTTTCGTAATCGTGATTGCCAAGCACCGCGACAGTGGGTATGCGTAGCCGGACAAGCGCATTCAGCAGAGACTCCATTTCTCCCGGTTGACCGTAGTTCGTAAGGTCGCCCGCCAGAACGAGCAGGTCGGCTTCGTCCCTCGCTTTGCCTAGCTGTTCCTGCAAAACAGCATAATTGTGCGCCGAGCAGTGCAGATCAGCAGTGGCTGCGATCCTCATACCAGATCACTTTCTGAGCCACACTCATGCGCTCTTCTGCTCTTCATCCAGACAAAGATCCTTGGCTTCCAAATGCACGTGTTTGGGGAGTCGCCGCTCGCGGTATTCCGCCAAAACATCTTCCAGCCCCCATTCTCTTACGTCGATGGCGAACATGTTTTCGTCGATGAGGCTACCGCGAAACTTTGCCTTGGGATCGTTCTTCGAAACCAGATTCATGTAGCGGGTTAGCAGGTCTTGCCACAACCTAAAGGGAACATAGTCGGTCTGCGCCGGGTACACATACCGGTACAGCACGAGTGCCCACAGCAGAATTTCCCAATGCTCGCCCACAATGGCCTGGATTCGCTCCCAATCCAGTTTTCCTTTGGTCCTGAAGATCACGTGAGCGACGTCGGCGCCATCAAATCGCTCGCGCCGTGTAACGAATAACTTCGAACAGATGAGTTCCTCGGGAGCCAGCACGCGGGTTTCGACTCCGATCACCATGGCAGACTGCGCCCGTTCGAGCCAGGAGGGCTCCACCACCAGTACACCATTGCTCATTCCTGTGATCAGGTCTACGTAAAACTCGTCCCGATGCGCTTTCGCCAGCCATACTGGATCTAATATCTCGCACACGTATTTGTGTTGGCGAAGCAGGTCTAAAGCGGGCTGGACGTCCTCCGCCGTAAGAAAAAGGTCCAAATCTTTCGTGTAACGCCAGATGCCGGTGTGCTGCTGTAAGGCGAAGGCGCCGGAAACCGCGTGCGGAACCCGATGTTCCTTCATCACTGTGAGAACTTCACGAAATAGCGTTTTCTGGTCCTCGGGGAAATCAGGAGGGACCGACGAGGTTACCGGGACCGGCTTCTCATCTGCGTGTGCCACACGGCTTGGATGTTCTCTCGCATGCTAACGGTTGCGTGGAACAACCTGATATGCCGAGGTTTGCATCTCTTGGACACGCAATTCCACCGTGCCGGTCTCTCCTCTGCCACACGGGACGCCAGGGCGTGGTGACTTTAGCTGTACAGGACTTGCCGTGAGCCAACTTCAAGCCGCTTCGACTCCCTTTAACCCCGAGGCCAACCCCGGAGAACTCGCCCGCCGCATTGCCGAACTGGGAGACTGGTTTCATAATCTCAATCTGCATGGCGTTTCCACTGCGCCCAATCATTTCCTGGGAGATTTCCCCAACATCAAATGGAGACGCATCAGCCCCGAGATCCCTGAGGACTTGAGCGGCGCAACAGTCCTGGACATCGGATGTAATGCCGGCTTTTATTCCCTGCAGATGAAGCAACGCGGGGCCAAGCGGGTCCTCGGCATTGACGTGGACGAACGCTATTTGAGCCAGGCACGGTTTGCCGCCCAGACCCTCGGGCTCGACATCGACTTCGAAAAGCACTCGGTGTATGACGTCGATCAGATTCCCGGTAAGTTCGATTTTGTTCTGTTCATGGGTGTCTTCTACCACTTGAGATACCCGCTGCTTGCCTTGGACAAGATAATCAAGAAAATCGGCGGAAAGCTGATCTTTCAAAGCATGACCCGCGGTTCTCAGAATGTGCGGCAGTGGGAGGAGAATTACCCTTTCTGGAATGAAGAAATTTTCAATGACCCTGATTTTCCGGCGGCGTACTTCATAGAGAAGAAATATTCGGACGATCAGACCAACTGGTGGATCCCGAACCGGGGCGGGATTGAAGCCATGCTGCGCAGTTCCGGCCTGCAGATCCTGTCGCAACCGGAACCCGAAACCTGGATCTGTTCCCCGCAAAACCCAACTGTGAATGGCGAATACATTGTCGATCTGGAAATCAGCGGCCGATTGTAAACCCCGCGCCAAGAGGACCCATGATTGAAGCCGTAATGCTGTGGAACGAACCAAACAACCTCTCGCACTGGGATTTCCGCGTGGACCCGGAGTGGAAGCAGTTTGCCGAAATGGTCATTCTCGGGGCCCGGGCCGTGAGGCGCGTCAATCCCGAACTCAAGATCGTACTGGGCGGAATTTCTCCCATCGACCCCAAGTTCATCCACCTCCTGGGCACCCATGGAGTCCTCGACGAAGTCGATGTGGTGGCGGTTCATGGCTTTCCGCTCGATTGGAATCACTGGAAGATCCACGAGTGGCCGGAGAAGATTGCTGAAGTTCGCGCTGTCACCAGCAAGCCGGTCTGGGTGTCCGAGGCCGGGGCGTCCTCATTCGGAGCAGAAGAAATACAGGCGTTTGGCCTGCGCCGCACCGCAGAGTTGTTGTTGCCAGTGGTCGAACGGGTGCACTGGTACAGCCTTTTTGATCTGCCCGCATCCTGGACGGCGACCACGCGGCACAAGGAGGCCGAGGGCAGCGCCTATTATCGCCACTACTACATGGGCCTGGTGCGCGAGGACGGCACTCCAAAAGCATCAGTCGAGTGCTTCCCTAAAGGCCTGGGGGTTTGCCAGTGGTTCCACTTCGAAGATCACCGTCTCGCGGCAGGAGTTGAGTGGCTGCGCAAGCTGGAAGTCAAATATTTGCGGACTGGAATCAGCTGGGCAGACTGGTTTCGTCCCAATGCTGAAACCTGGTTTGATCGGCAAATGGAAGCTTTGGATGAATTCACCACCACCATGTCCCTTTGCTTCACGCCGGAGCATCTGGGACAGGCCCCTCATTACACCAGTCCGCCGAAGCGCCCTCAGGATTTTGCCGAATTTGCCGAGTGGGCTGTAAGCCGCTACGCTCCTCCGCGCCAGAGCCGAAAGAATGTTTCCGAACAACAATTTGTTTCGCGTAAGCCCTTCGCCGGAGTGGGTTGCGAGTTGTCGGAATAGTTCGTGTAACAGATATGCTTTAACTCCAGAGTTACCGATCCGACCTGCGAGTTCCCTCGTATTTACATGTTCGGAATCGGCGAACAAGGCACATTTCCTAGGCATCTCACTTGTCTTTCTGCTTCATCCAACCGCTGTCCACGCATTGTCGGGCTGCTGGGTTGGCGGCACAAGTCTTGGATCGAACGGATAGCTTGTTGCAAGACCAGTATCTGCAAGCTTCGCTTTACCGGGCGCGAGGATCAAATCGGACGATGACAGAAAAAACCATTCTTATTACAGGTGGAGCAGGATTCGTTGGATCGCACTCTGCGGAAGCGCTGGTGCTTCGCGGCCACAAAGTAAGAATTTTCGACAATCTTTCTGAGCAGGTGCATGCGTCTGGCTATCCTGACTACCTCATCAAGGAAGTTGAGTTCATCCACGGAGATGTTCGTGACCGCGAACGCTTGAGTCAGGCCGTTCGTGGCGTAGACGTGATCTACCATCTGGCCGCGGCAGTTGGCGTTGGCCAGTCCATGTATCAGATTTCTGACTACGTCGCCGCCAACACATTGGGAACCGCCAACCTGCTGCAAGCCATCCTGGACACCCGCTCCCAGCCGGAAAAAATTGTTGTCGCCTCGTCCATGTCGATTTATGGCGAAGGCAAGT
>QIAS01000015.1:11727-19530 GCA_003225615.1 Acidobacteriota bacterium
CATCTTCGAAGATGGCTTCCAGATGCGCGATTTTGTCAGCGTGCATGACGTTGTGCAAGCTAACTTGCTGGCCATGGAGACATCATCGGCTGACGGTTTGGCATTGAACATCGGCAGCGGAGAACCGATCACCATTCGTGACATAGCGACAGAACTGGCATCGGCTCTGGACCGCGAAGCCCCGCCGGAAATCACCGACAAGTATCGCGCCGGGGACATTCGCCACTGCTTTGCCGACATTACTGCGGCAGCGCTGGTGCTGGGCTACAAGCCCCGTGTGCGGCTCCCGGGTGGCTTACGCGAGTTGGTTGATTGGCTAAGAGATCAGGAAGCAACGGATCGTGTTGATGAGGCGATGAAACGACTCAGCGCGCACGGACTAGTTGCTTGAATTACCCCGGGTGGAAGTCTTCAGGCCCGGGCGAATCTGTGAGGAGGAGATGAAAAAGTTAGTGCCATTTCGATCGGTGGTGATTTTCGGAGGAGCCGGATTTGTGGGCTCGAACTGGGTACACCGTCTGCTACGAACCACTGATGCAAAAATTCATGTATTCGACAACCTCTCTCGCGCGGGAGTGCAGCACAATCTCAACTGGCTGCGAAAAGCGGCCCCTGATTCCGAGAGGTTGAAAATCACAATCGCCGATGTGCGCGATGCTGCACTGGTGGATAAGGCGGTGCAGGGCGCAACTGAAATTTACCATTTCGCAGCTCAGGTGGCAGTCACTACTTCCATAGACGATCCGCGCCTTGATTACGAAGTCAATGTCGGTGGCACTTTTAATATCCTGGAAGCAGCGCGGAAGTCGGGCCGGCATCCGTTTATGTTGTTCACTTCCACCAACAAAGTTTATGGCCACATGGCCGCGCGCCCAACGGTACAGGCTGGCCACCGCTATTCCTGCAGCGCAGAAAATAGCGTCTCTGAAACTCAACCGCTCGACTTTTACTCTCCCTATGGCTGCTCGAAAGGCGCTGCCGACCAATACGTGCGCGATTACGCGCGTATTTTTCAGATACCCACCGTGGTGTTTCGGATGTCATGTATCGCTGGCGCGCACCAGTTAGGCAATGAAGATCAGGGATGGATGGCCCACTTCCTCTACTCCGCACTGTTGAATAGTCCAATCTCAATTTATGGTGACGGCCGCCAAGTGCGGGATGTGCTTAGCGTCCAGGACCTGATGAATGCGTTTGAAGGTGTTCGTGCCAATAGCGACCAGACAGTCGGGGAAGTCTTTAACGTCGGCGGCGGCTTGGAAAACTCCATTTCCCTGCTGGAATTAATTGATGAGATCGAGAAGCTTACTGGCAAGCGACTGGCCTACCAGTTGCGGCCGCTCCGGCCAGGCGACCAGCCGGTCTACATCACCGATTACTCCAAGCTACAACGAGCGATTGGATGGCGCCCGCGGGTCGGTATTCGCCAGACACTGCAAAGCATCTACGAATGGTGGAGAGACAATCGAGCGATCTTCACCGGGGCTCCCGTTTCTTTGCCGAAAACATCGGCACTGGTCCGGATACCGGAAGCGGAGGCGGCCTCATGAAGTTCGCCCTGGTAAATCCGGCATGGACATTTGAAGGCTCGACTTACTTCGGTTGCCACGAGCCCCATTACCCTCTGGAACTGCTGTTTGCCTTCGACAAGATCCGCGAGGCTGGACACGAGCCTTTGCTCATCGACGCGCAGCTGGAGAAATTAAGCATTCCCCAGGTAAAGCAGCGCACCGGCCGGTTTGAACCGGACTTTCTGGTCATGCCGACCGCCCCCTCTTATTTGTTCTGGCGCTGTCCGCCACCCGAGTTGCGAGTCCCGAAGCAGTGGTTCGCCGAACTGGACGGCTGCGCGTTGAAGGTCGCGATTGGCCCGCACCCCTCGGCCACTCCCGGTCCGACGCTGCGCAAGTTGGACTGTGATGTTGCTCTCCGCGGCGAGCCGGATGAGACGCTGGTGCGTCTGGCTTCTGAACCATGGTCGCAAATTGACGGTTGCTGCTGGCGCGACGAAAGCGGCGTTCATATCAGCCCCTCGTTGGGCGTCACCGATATGAGAAAGCTGGGCGCGCTGAATTTCGAGAATTACAACGTAGAAGCGCGTGAGCATCGCCATCATGTCTTCTCCGGCTCGGGACGAGGCGCGGAACTGGAATTTGCCCGCGGATGCCCCTGGGCATGCGCCTTCTGCAACAAAACCTTGTTCCGCAATAAGTTCCGCGAGCGCGATGTCGATGTAGTACTCGCCGAGGTGGATCGTGTGACTGCGCGCGGAGTCGACTACATCTATTGGATTGACGAGATTTTCGGTGTCGGCAAAAACGTTCAGCGGCTATTGGCTGAAATCGCCAAGCGCCCGGTGTCGATCGGCTTGCAAACGCGCATTGATTTATGGAACGAGGAGACTCTGGACCTGCTCGGCCGCGCACACTGCATTTCCATGGAATGCGGCATTGAATCCATCACCGAAGAAGGTCGCGACGAATTGAACAAGGGCTGCCGGATGTCTACCGAGCGCTTGACGGATCTACTCATCTACGCGCGCAAGCGCATTCCCTGGGTGCAAGCCAATCTGATTCTGACCGAGCATGATGAACGCGGAGAAATCCGCGCCTGGCAAGACAAGTTGAAGGCCCACGACGTGTGGGTGAGTGAGCCGGTACCCATGTTCCCCTATCCCGGAACGCCCATGTATCAACAAATGTTTGGCCCCCCTGACGAGCAGGCCTGGGAACGCGCGCACCACTACTACACTTCGATATTCAGCGAAAAGGGCTACAGCGACATCCAGGAATCGCGGCCGGCAAACATCGAGGATCTGGAATGCACGTTCTAATTACCGCAGATACCGTCGGCGGCGTTTGGACGTACACCCGCGAACTCGTAACCGGACTATTGCAGCGCGGCGCGCGAGTAACGCTGGTCAGCTTCGGTGACATGCCCTCGCCCGAGCAGACCGTCTGGATGAACAGCCTTCCGGACCTGGATTATCGCGCCACTGCTTTCCCTTTAGAATGGATGCAAGGCGCGGAGCGCGGAGTAGAAGAGTCGAAGCTCTACCTCGAAGCCGTCGTACGCGAAGTCAAACCCGACGTCTTGCATCTCAATCAATACGCCTACAGCGATGTGGCTCCCGAGTATCCCCGAGTAGTCGTCGCCCATAGCGACGTCATCAGTTGGTCTCTCGCGGTCAATGGAGAAGAACCCGCGCAGTCTTGCTGGCTACGTTGGTACCGCGAAACCGTAAACAACGGTTTGGGCCGAGCCGACGTTGTGGTCGCGCCATCGCAGTGGATGCTGGATGCAATCTGCGCCATTTATCTTCGGCCAGCCCACGGTATCGTGATTCACAACGGCCGTAGGGCCGAAGAATTTACTGCGAACCCTATGAAAGAGGCGTTTGTCTTGACCGTTGGCCGGCTGTGGGACAAAGGCAAGCAAGTTTCGTTGCTGGCGGCTGCCGATCACGCCATTCCGATTTGTATTGTGGGTTCGGAAGATCATCCAGAGTCCCAATATCGCGGTGCTATCGGCTATGCCGCAGGCCGCTCTTGCCTGAAGTTGCTGGGTCGCCAATCGCAGGAGCAGTTGCGCGTGCTTTATGGCCAGGCATCAACCTACGCCGCAACATCATGCTACGAGCCTTTTGGACTAGCCCCCGTTGAGGCGGCTCTTTCCCACTGTGCCCTCGTGGCCAATGACATTCCTGTGTTTCATGAATTGTGGGGAGACGCTGCCTACTATTTCCGCAAGAACGACCCCGAAAGCCTCGCCGCCGCCATTCGCGACCTGAATGAGAATCCGAAATTGCGCCTCGATTATGCCGACCGCGCCTATGAGCGGGCGCTCCAACAGTTCCGCGCAGAGCGCATGTGCACGGAATATGAACGCCTATATCGCACGTTAGTAGCAAAGGAGAGGGCGCGTGATACAGCGGCTTAAGCTTCGCCTCTTTGCCCATTCCTGGACCTCCGACTGGAATCATGGCAATGCCCACTTCCTGCGCGGATTAGCTTATGAGCTCGTGAAGCTTGGCCATGACGTGCGCTGCTACGAGGAAATTAATTCGTGGTCGCTGTGCAATCTGATGAAGGAAGGGCCGGCCACAGCACGCACGGCCATCGATCTTTTCTGGGAAACGTTTCCCGGCCTCGACGTAAGGTTTTTCGACCCCAGGATCAACTTCCGGCAGTTTGCGCGGGAGGAACTGCGCGGTGCCGATATTGTGCTGCTCCACGAGTGGAACGACCCCGAAGTGGTGAACACAATTTTGTCGCTTAAGTCCACTCTGCGGTTCCGCGTCCTCTTTCACGATACCCATCACCGGGCCTACACCAATCCCCAGGAACTCCTCCGATTTGATCTCAAAAGATTCGATGGAGTCCTGGCGTTTGGGGAAGCGCTACGCCGCATTTACCAGAAGGCGTTCGAAGTAAAACGCGTTTGGACTTTTCATGAGGCAGCCGACACGGCACATTTTGTGCCCTTTCAAAGTAGCCCGACGACAGATGTGATCTGGGTCGGCAACTGGGGCGACGAAGAACGCACTCGCGAACTGGAAGAATTCTTACTCCGCCCGGCCGCCGCTCTCAACGGACCAAAAGTAGCAGTTCACGGCGTCCGTTACCCGGACTCCGCGCAAGCCAAGTTGGCGGACGCCGGCATCGAATATCGCGGCTATTTACCGAACCTGAGCACGCCACATGCTTACGCCGCCAGTGTCATAACGCTCCATGTGCCCCGCCGCTTTTACGCCAATGGCCTAAGCGGCATTCCTACGATCCGTGTTTTTGAGGCTCTCGCTTGCGGCATTCCGTTGCTCTGTGCACCGTGGACCGACACCGACGGCCTATTCCGTCCCGGAGAAGACTACCTCTGCGTGGAGGACGGGAAAGTCATGGAAGCGGAAATCCGTCGCCTGCTCCACGATGACGAAGCCCGGCAGCAGATGGCCTCTAGTGGCCTGGAAACAATTCGCCGGCGGCATACATGTGCCCATCGTGCTTTACAACTGCTGGAAATTTGCGAGGAACTCGGAAGATGAATCTTTTCGTGTTCGGTTCAAGCCTTACCTCTTGTTACTGGAATGGCGCCGCGACCTACTACCGCGGCATCTATAAAAATCTCAGCCGGCTCGGCTACCGCGTAACCTTTGCCGAGCCCGACGCCTATGGACGGCAAAACAAACGTGATCTGGAAAAAGTTGACTACGCCGATGTGCGGGTATACCAATCCCCGCGCAGCATCGATGCCCTTCTGGCGGAGGCTTGTCACGCCGATCTCGTGATCAAACACAGCGGCGTAGGCGTGGACGACGATCTGCTCGAGCGCCAGGTCTTAAGTTGCCGCTCCGAGCGCACGCGCGTGGCATTTTGGGATGTCGATGCCCCTGCGACTCTGGCGCGAGTCGAGGCAGACCGCGGCGATCCATTTCGTGTCTTGATTCCTTGCTACGACTTCATCTTCACCTACGGCGGCGGCACGCCAGTCGTGAAACATTACGAGCATCTCGGTGCCAGAAGCTGTTATGCCATTTATAACGGACTCGATCCGGAAACGCATCACCCGGTTGCTGCCGATCCGGCGGTGCAATGCGATCTCGCGTTCGTGGGAAATCGCCTGCCCGATCGCGAGCAGCGCGTTCAGGATTTCTTCGTCGGTGCTGCCGAGCTCGCGCCCCAACTGTCGTTCATCCTGGGCGGCGAGGGCTGGAACGCGCGATCACTGCCAAAAAACGTGCGCTGGATCGGCCACGTAGGCACCCGCGACCATAACCGCATCAATTGTTCCGCCCGCATGGTCTTGAACATCAATCGGCAATCGATGGCCGATGTTGGCTTCTCGCCTCCCACCAGGGTCTTTGAAGCTGCGGGGGCAGGGGCTTGCCTTATCACCGATGCCTGGACAGGCGTCGAGCAGTTCTTCACGCTGGGAAGCGAAATTCTGGTTGCTCATTCTGCCGGGGACATCGTCCGCTACCTGCGCGAGGTCAGCCCCGAGCGAGCCGCCGAGATTGGTTCTGCGATGCGCAAGCGCGCTCTTCAGGAACACAGCTACGAGCTGCGGGCTCGGCAGTTTCATGCAATCGTGAAGGCGACTCCATGGCGTACCGTCGAGACGCCGGCAGAACCATCTGTGGATTCCCGCATGCAGCTGGATGCGTAACGGAGAACAGCCCCAGTGAAAATTGTCATTTTTGGATTGTCGATTACGTCGTCGTGGGGAAATGGCCATGCCACTACCTATCGCGCCTTGGCCCGCGCCTTGCACGCCAGAGGACACGAGATCGTTTTCTTCGAACGCGACCTTGAGTGGTATGCCTCCAACCGCGACATGCCCGAACCGCCATTCTGCAAGGTACATATTTACGACGCCTGGACGGAAGCCTGTCCGCAAGCGCGACGCCACCTCCGCGATTGTGACGTCGCGCTGGTGGGCTCGTATTTTCCTGACGGAATCGCGGCTATCGAAGAGGTGCTCGACTCCCGCGCTCCGGTTAAAGTTTTTTACGATATCGACACTCCAATCACCGTTTCCAAGTTGCGCAGCGGCGACGCCGAATACCTTACTCGTCAACAGGTATCGGGATTTGATCTGTATTTCAGCTTTACTGGCGGACCGATGTTGAATGAACTACAGGCCAGATTCGGCGCGTTGCGGGCAGTCCCTCTGTATTGTTCCTTTGATCCGGAGCGATATCTCTTCCGTCCGGTCGCGCGTTTTCGGTGCGATATGAGCTACATGGGCACCTACGCACCCGACCGCCAGCCCAAAATCGAGGAATTCTTTTGTCGGCCCGCTCGAAGCCTACCGGGCAAGAAGTTCCTGCTGGCTGGCCCGCAGTATCCCAGCGATGTCCGCTGGCCGCACAACGTCCGCCACATAATTCATCTCGAGCCCAGGTTCCACGCATCCTTTTATTCGTCTTCGCGGTTGACTCTCAACGTGACACGGCGGGAAATGATGCTGGCGGGCTATTCCCCCTCGGTGCGCTTGTTTGAAGCAGCCGCCTGTGGAGCCACAATTGTGTCGGACCGTTGGGAAGGTCTGGACACCTTCTTTGTCCCCGCCGAGGAAATCCTCCTTCCGGATTCTCCCCAAGACGTTGTGCGATACATTTCGGAAATGGACCAGGCAGAAATAGAGCGTATCGGGCGTAACGCGCAACAACGAGTACTTGCGGAGCACACCGCGCAACGACGTGCGGAGCAGTTTGAGGACTATCTCGGCAGCGTAGCAGCCAACCTTCGCGAGGGCGACGCTCTAAGCAGCCGCGGACACAATTGAAGAATGCTTCTCAGCACTACTGCGCGATTACATCGATCTTGCCGACATTGTCGAGCACGTGAACCCGGACTCCTTCCGGGCGGCGCTCCAGGAAAAGGTCAATTCGTGATCCGGCGACTTCCAGGCCCTTAATCCACAATTGAGTGATGTTGTCCGGCAAAAAGGGGCTGTCCAAAATAATCTGCTTGCGCGGTGCGTTAATGGAAATCCCCAGGCACGCTTCCAATAACAAAAATACCGAACCCGCCGCCCAAGCTTGCGGCGAACAGGCCACCGGATAAAGCGTCGGCCCCTAGCTCGGGCAGCCGGTGAAGATCAACAAAGATGCTGGCATCCAGCAGTTCCGAGAGTATTCGTCCAGCGAGATCCTTAAACCCGTACTTGGACAGGCCGCTCGCGATCAGCGCATTATCGTGCGGCCACACCGAACCGTTATGGTAGGAAATCGGGTTATAACGCGGCTCGCGAGATCCCACCGTCCGCACTCCCCAGCCGGAAAAGAAGTCGGGCCCAAGCAGT
>QIAS01000513.1 GCA_003225615.1 Acidobacteriota bacterium
TCGAACCATTCGGAGTAGTAAAGCTGACCGGCACAGCCACAGTCTCCTCCTCGAACTTCCCGGGCTTGATCGCTGCCAAAGCTCTTTGGTGACTGCGCCACGAGAACTGATGACTCTCGTCCTGCGTGATCCCGAACCGCTTGGCGAGTCGCTCCGCAGTCAAGCCCATGGAAAGGTAAGCCCCGGGATTGTGCTCCACCAGCCACGGATTCGGCGAAATCTTGTTGCCGCCCATCGGGATCATGGACATGGATTCGGTCCCGCCGGCCACAATGATCTCCGCCCCGCCCGCCATAATCCGCTCCGCCGCCAAAGCAATCGCCTGCAGCCCGGATGAGCAGAAGCGGTTAATGGTCAAAGCCGAAACCTCCACCGGCAGCCCCGCCCGCAACGACGCAATCCGCGCCACGTTCATCCCCTGCTCCGCTTCCGGCATGGCACAGCCGAGAATGACGTCTTCTATTTCTTTGGGATCAACCTGAGGCACTCGTTCGAGTGCCCCCTTAATGGCGACGGCCGCCAGTTCATCAGGACGCGTAGCCCGCGGCGTTCCTTTGAAGGCTCGCCCCACGGGTGTGCGGACGGAAGAAACAATCACGACTTCACGCATGGCAAACTCCCGACTTTCAATCACAGCGCTACCATTTTAGATTGTTGATCGTTGATTTTTGATTGTTGATTTTTCAATCCCAGGTGATTTCGGGATTTCCTCTGCGATGTCCAGTGGCTGGTCAGATCGCTAATGACTGGTTCCTTTCTATCTCCACTTATTCGCAAAAACCAGTGCTGGTAGACTTACCCACCACGTCGTCAGGAACTCTACGCATGCAGCGCGCAGCCCTCGGTATTCGAATGCATTCCGGTTGGGGAGTGCTCGTAGCCGTTTCCTGCGATGCCAACTCAGTGGAGGTAATAGACCGCAGGCGCATCGTCACCACCGATCCTAAGATTCCCGGGGCCAACCAGCCCTATCACTACGCAGCCAGCCTGGCACTCCGAGAATCGGGCCTCCCAGAGTCGGAGACATACCTTGCCAACTGTGCCGCCGTCTCCGAGCGCCTGGCCTCCACAGCGGTCGCGGAAGTTGTCCGGGAACTGGAAGGGCGCCACCGTCGAATCGTGGGTTCTGCCATTCTCTTGGCCTCAGGTCGCCCGCTGCCGTCTCTCGCGAAAATTCTCGCTTCGCACCCGCTGATTCACACTGCGGAAGGCGAATTCTTTCGCAACGCCGTCAGGCAAGCTTGTGAAGCTTTGAAAATTTCCGTCACGGCAATTGCAGAGCGAGAACTCAATGAACGGGCTAAGAAGGCATTCGGGAAAGCAGCAAGCCAACTCCAGCGCCAGATCGCAATCCTCGGAAGTGCTATCGGCCCTCCTTGGACCAAGGACCACAAGACCGCGGCCCTTGCCGCTTCCATCATTCTGGAAAACGAGCAGACCATTAATGCTCCGCCAACAGACTTAGTGCACTCGGCGAAGGTGTTCTGAAACCGTCTCATAAACACTGTCTTGGCTCAGCGCGAAACGGAGAAGGGGAGTTCACATTCCGCCCCCTCGGGGCAGGGATTTTTCAAGGAATGGGGTCCATCGTCCGATGACTTTCGTCGCAGTGGGACAGCGCGAGAGTCCTGAAGTTCTACGGCCCGCTTCCCCTGGTGGCAGTCAGCGCAAATAAACCAGCGTGAAGCCTCCTGGGGTTACTAACGAGTAGCCTGGCCGTCCGGCGCAGGGAGGAAATCGTGCCAGAATGCTTCCATGCCTGATACCACGGCATTCAAGCAAGACTTGGTGCGAATGGTGCGGAGTCCGCTATCGCTCAAACTATTGCTGGGCGCCGCCATCGTGCTGACCGCGGATTTCGCCTGGCTGTTTAGTCATGCTGAGAAGTGGGACACACCATCTCAAGTCCCGTCTCTGTTTCTGTGCGAGTTGCCACTTCTGGTCTCCCTCTATTTCCTGATCGCCGGTGATCGGCAAAAGCGCGAGATCCGAGGCGCGGGTATCACATTCGGCGTGGCCCTCAGCTTCTGCGTCCTGTCGCCTCTCTTTTTCTTCATCCTACTCATGACCATTTGGGATACAGGTGACCGATATCCGAACCTCGTCGCACTGGAGCACTTTCTCCCTATCTGTGTGGTTGTTGGGTTAGCAGTAGCGGGAATGGCG
>QIAS01000514.1 GCA_003225615.1 Acidobacteriota bacterium
GAATTTCGCTGGGAGCGATAGTGACCACCGAGTTCACATAATCAATCTTTATAGGGCGCGCATTTCCGATCTGGACCTCCTTATAGGACGCGTTCAGAACCGGAATCACCAAGTGTGCTTCCATGCGCGACTTGTCTTTCAAAGGGCCCTTAGCCGAAGCGTGAAATTCCAATTGACCTTGAAATTGAGAGGGAACAGGCTTGTAGAGCGCGATCAGCGCAGCCAGGGGTATGCCCTTGGTATCGAGTGTGGTTATGGTGTAATAGCTCCCGGTCAAATTGATTGTGCTGCGCGCCTGGACAAACGAATCGAGCAACTGCGAATCGAGCGCCAGTTCAGCGCGATGGTTCGCCACATTCATCTGCGCCTTCACACCTTTCACGCTGGCCTGACGTACCTGCAATTGCGGAATCTGAACAGTCGCATTGAGCTGCGGATCATTCAGGGTTCCCTTCCCGCTGGCCGAAGCGCTTAGCATGCCGGTGACCGGCACGTTACGTTGCTGTACGGCATCGAGTCGCGCCAGGTTGATTCCTGGAACATTCATCTGCAACTGATATCCCTTAGTCTTGGGAAAGAGGACGAGGTTTACATTTGCACCGCCCGCTGGCGTTTTAAGGGAAAGAGTCGAATTCACTGTGTCGCCGGCAGCACGAAAGTTCAAAGCCAAATTCTGGATTGCCTGGCCGTAAGCCTTGGCCTGAGTGATTTGTGCCGATCCGTTCCCCAGAGGATTCAATTGCGAACCACGCAGCGAAATGTCGGCTGACAAGTTGCCGGTGACGGGATAGTTCAGTTTGGCGAATTCCTGGAGTTGTGCCAGCGGCATCTGCCGTACCAAAAGATTGGCGGCAATGGGATTCGATTCGAAGTACTTCCAATCTCGCAGGCCGACACTCAAATCAAAAAAAGCCTGCCCTTGCCGTGCCGCAACAAGTGAACCGCGTTGGACAGTGATGCCTGATGGGCTGGCCTGAAGCCCCATTTGCAGAGTGCGCCACTGGCCACCTTCTACCTGCAGATTTTGTGCTGTCAGTTGTCCGCTGATCCGGGGGTTCTGCATTGAACCTTGTACAGTCGCGCTCAGACTGGCGGAACCGGAGATGTTCAGAGTTTTCGGGGTGGTGCCACCGCTCGTCGGTTCCACCGAGGGTGGCTGCAGCGCGGCCGCCAGGTTGCTGAGTTCGTGCAAATCCCTGGTCCTCGCCTGAATGCGCAGATCGGAGCGGTTGCTGACCGTCCCGTGAACATCGATCATGCTCTGCGGCGTTCGGAAGAATGTATCTTTCAGCGCAATCACATTGTGCGCGCCGTCGTAATCTACATGGACGATGCCATCGATCGGCACCAGCTTCGAATTGGCGGTTTTCTGAGAAACGGCAGCTTTGAGCATCAGGTCGGAACGCGCCTTCAGCGTCTGCATGCTGCCCGTCCAGAAGGCTTCCGCAATTCCATCAATGCGGCCGGTCACCGGCATGTCTTTGAGCTGTGCCGATCGTGAAACCTCGCGAGCCGTGCGCAGCGAAATAGCCCGCACTACTGCTCGCAAATGCCCCACCGGGGTTGTATCCATGTGCTTTACGGTAGCTTCGGCGCCCAAGTGGCCTCCGACCAAATCGGCTCCTAAATCACTCGCGGTGAAATCGCCGTTGGCAAGCCGGTAATTCCCGTGTAGAGCGCGAACCGAGGTGTGCACTTGCGGCGTCACCACGACCAGTTCGCGGCTATCTACGTGCCCCTGCAGAGTCACGCTGCGCAGAAACGCTTGGCCGGCGGCATTCTGATAACCGATTGATCCGGACAGAAGAACGTCCCCCGCGGGGACTGACGAGCCTTTGAGCAGCGGCTGAAAATCCTGGGTGTGAATAAGGATCTGGTACGAACCATCAACCTTCGGGCTCCCGAAATCGGTGACGTTGGCTTCGAGCCTTGCACGTGAAGAGGCCACCCGCAGCTCTGCCGGCGATAGAGTGAGGCGGGAAGGGGTTGCCGTGAAACTTGCATTCAGATCATGCGGCAGAGGCTTGGAATCCGCCATCTGCAGCCGCCCGTCTCGGTAAGACATGGTCCCGTCATAACGCGAGTGCAGGTAGTCGTACTTAATTTCAGTTTGCAGGTCGTGCAACTCCGCATTCATCGGAGTGCGCTCCTGGTTGTAATAGATCTCCCCATTCGTAAGCAGCACATGCTTGATACCGAGATCAAAAACATTGGTATTGCTTTGCTGCTTCGGTATCTTCGGTTCCGGAATGTTGCTGCGGCCGTCCTTGTCGCTGATGAGGTGAACTACGGGATGCTGGATCACAATCTCATTAAGATCTACCTTGTGATGAAGCAGGGAGACAATCTTAAGGTCAATCGACAACCTATCCAGGGCGAGCAGCGGGCGATCCGTATCTTTCTCGGTGCCGTGTAT
>QIAS01000515.1 GCA_003225615.1 Acidobacteriota bacterium
AATCTTATGCGGCAGGTTGCCGAGGATGGAGTCGTATTTCAACAGGTGGGCGAGCGTTTTAGGATCAGTGAGGTCGTTGACTGCCACGAACTCGAGGTTGGAATCGTTCAGGGATGCGCGCAGGACGTTGCGTCCGATGCGGCCGAAGCCGT
The DNA here is from genome assembly GCA_003225615.1 of Acidobacteriota bacterium. Lineage (GTDB taxonomy): Bacteria > Acidobacteriota > Terriglobia > Terriglobales > Acidobacteriaceae > QIAS01. The sequence continues at coordinate 153 of QIAS01000515.1, forward strand.
TAATACCTACTTTGATTGCCATATTGCCTCCGTCGTTATGAGAAAGGTCAGAGAAGTCGTGGGGCCTGAGATGAACCGTTGGGATAAAGAATGATGGTAACAGGGGGAGGGAGGGGGCGTAAATGGAGGAAGTCCGGCATACAGCGGAATGAACGTTAAGTTGCTACTTCAATCTCCACAAATACATTCTTCTTGCTCCAAAGGAATGGGATTCGCATGAGCCAGTACTTGCGCGCGAGCAGGCTTCGAGCGTGGGCCCAGTCTTCGGGCGGCAGAATGCGAGCCGTGGCAGCGAACTCCGGCCCAACCATTTTGCCGCGCATGGTGCAGGGGGCGACACGTACCTGGGGGTTGTTGCGGATGCGCTTGTACTTTCCGGAATCGCTGCGGGTCATCAGGTAGAGCTTGCCATTTTCTTCCGCGAACCATACTGGGGTGGAGACGGCGGCGCCGGTCTTTCGGAATGTAACCACGCAGATGTATTTCTGGCCGCTGATTTCGCGGGGAATGGTAGGGGGCATTGGCAAGCAGATTATCGCATTCTGCAGCCAGGTGCGTTTTGCACAAGTATGCCTGGGGGACGCGATGAATGCTGACAAGGCACTACATTGCTAGTGATGCCGCGGATGTGTTACACACCAATCATGCGCAAATGGATGCGCGATCGTCTTAAGCGCCGCAAAAAGCCCGAGGATGAGGCTCCGGGCAAAGAAGCTACAAAAGCGCCGTTACAGCCGGCATACTTCGAGACCGAGAATCCGGTTGCGGAGTCTCCGGCTACAAGGGAAGAGCGAGAACCGTCAGCTTTCGAAGCATCCCGCGGGGCACCTGAGCCGGCGGACACGCGAGAAGATGTTCGCATAACAGAACAGGAGCAACCGAGTGAGGCTCGTCCGGGAGCCCAGGCTTTAGCCGGGGATGAGGGGCGGCGCCGGCGCCGCCGACGAGGCAGAGGAGGCCGGGGTCGAGCCAAGGCGCGGCCAGCAATCCGAAGTCAAGCGGGCCCGCCTTTGCGAGTCTCGGCCGAGTCGCCGGAGATGGATACGCAAGCGGCTCCGGAATTGATTCCCACCAGGCTTGAGCCCTCTTCCACCACCAGGGCTCCTATTGCTCCGGCGGCGCGAGCCTCCAAGGGGGTTGTCGTTTTAGCGATTGGGCTGCCGGGATCGGGAAAGAGTTCCTGGTTCAAGCGGCACAACATCAGGCCGCTCTCCAGCGATCTGCTACGCGGGTTGTTGTTCGACGATCCGCAGGAGCAGCGATTTCAAGACCTGGTTTTTTCGAACCTGCGATCTATGCTGAAGGCTCGGTTGATTGCTCGCCGGCCCACAAACTACGTGGATGCCACAAACCTGACGCCCCATGAGCGGCACAGCTGGATCAAGCTGGCCAAAGACTTCGGTTATGACGTCCATGCCGTGTTTTTCGACGTGCCTGTGGAGGTCTGCCTGGACCGCAACCGGCGTCGCAAGAGAGTTGTGGGGGAAGATGTGATGCGGCGGATGGCGGGCAAGCTGCGGGCGCCAACTTTTGAAGAAGGCTTCTCCAAGATCACGATGGTGCGGGTCAAGAAGAAAGAATCCGATTAAGAGCGGCAACTGTCATTGTTGATCTTTGATTGTTGATCTTTGATTGTTGATCTTTAGATTTAAAACAGCGGAGTGTCAGTTGTCGCGACGGTTAGCAATCAACAATCAAAAATTAACAATCTACAATTGTCATTCACGCCCTCAAGTGCGGCAGCAGTTCTTTAAACGCCGGCTCTGCCGACGAACGTAGCAGTTCATAAATCATCATTTCCGTGGAAGAGATGACGGCGCCGGCGGCCTGCATGCGCTCCAATCCGATTTTCCAATTCCACTCTGTACGGGAACTTACCGCGTCGGAGGCGACGTGCACGAGGTAGCCCTCTCGCAGCGCCCCGAGAGCGGTTTGGGTCACGCAGATGTGACTCTCCATTCCACACAAGAGCACAGTATTCCGGTTGTCGCGAAGACGCTTGAGGGTAGAGCAGAACACGTCACTGCCGAAGCAGGAGAACATGTGTTTGTCAATCGGCTGCGTGCCGGGCAACAGAGAAG
>QIAS01000516.1 GCA_003225615.1 Acidobacteriota bacterium
AGTGCGTGCTCGCAAGAAAAGCTTTTCGTACGCGGGCAAGCCGGAAGAGTGTGCCAGCAGCATTTGCATCGTGACAGCCTCGCGACGCGGGTCGTTGGCGGCAAATTCCGGAATGATGCCGACCACCGGCATCTCCAAATCCACGAGCCCGCGCTCGTAGAGGATCATCGTGATGGCCGTGGTTGCGATCACTTTGGTGAGGGACGCGACATCGAAGATGCTGGCGTTGCTGACAGGCTCTGCATCGGCTTCGTAGGTGAAGTGCCCCAGAGCCTTCAGGGCTACAAGCTTACCCTGGTGAGTAACCGCAACCGAGCAGGCAGGGAAGGCACGAGCGGCTATCGCATCCTGGAGCACTTGGAATGCGTCGGCAAAAGCGGCGTCCTGATGTTCCCAATCCGCGAGCGGAAATGGTGAGGTGGAGTGCAGTGTGCGGCTCAGAGGAACAGAACCTTCGACCCAGGGATTGATTTTCGACTCTATGCTCGGTTTATAGCAAAGTTCTGCGCACGGGTAAAGGTAACGTGCCTGTGCCATAAACGGTACCTGTACCTGAGTTTGTTGAGGAATTTGTCCCGAGTTGTGTAAAGTCAAAGTAATCACACAAACAGAGGAACCAGTCTGCGTCCCTATCGGTATTGGCTTAGCCTGCTTACGACGGTTGTCATCCTGGGTGTTTCCGCGCCTTTGTTTTGTGCGACCCCGAAGCGCACGGTTGCGCCGAACCGCCTCGCGGTCATCGATCCAATTGTGCAGGAGGCAATTCAGGATGGACAGATTCCCGGTGCGGTGGTGCTGGTCGGGCATGATGACAAGGTGGTTTACCGCAAGGCCTTCGGCTACCGTTCACTTGAGCCCCGCCGGGAATTGATGACAGTGGACACGATATTTGATATCGCGTCTCTGACCAAGGTCGTCGCGACAACCACTGCGGTCATGCAGTTGTTTGAACGGGGCAAAGTGCGGCTCAACGACGATGTCGTGAAGTACATTCCCGAGTTTGGGCAGAACGGAAAAGAAGACATCACGGTAAGGCAGTTGCTTACCCATTACTCTGGTCTGGCGCCTGACAGTACCGCATGGCGTTTGAGGAGACCCCGCAGCAACCGCCGGGTTCTGGTTTCATCTACAGCGACACAAATTTCATTGTCCTGGGCGCCCTGGTGGAAGGTGTTTCCGGGATGACGCTGGACCAGTACACCAAGGCGAACATCTTTACGCCGCTGAAGATGCTGCGCACGCGTTTCCTGCCGGATGCGGCCTGGCGCCCTAAAATCGCTCCTACCGAATATGACGAGCATGGTGCTATGTTGCGGGGCATCGTGCATGATCCCAGAGCCCGGCGCATGGGAGGCGTGGCAGGGCATGCCGGCCTGTTTTCCACGGCCGACGATCTCTCCAAATTTGCTGAGGCACTCCTTGCCGGAAGCAAGATTCTTTCTCCTCCGACCGTGGAGAAGATGACCACACCGGAGCAGCCTCCCAATGCGCCGGCGGCTCGTGGGTTCGGGTGGGATATTGACTCACCTTTTTCCAGCAATCGCGGTGAGTTGCTGCCGGTCGGCTCTTTCGGGCATACAGGATGGACCGGAACTTCGATGTGGATTGATCCCACCACCCGCACTTACATCATTCTGCTCAGCAATGCCGTGCATCCGCGCGGGAAGGGAAGTGCGGTCGCACTGCGCACCAAGCTGGCCACTGCCGTGGCAGCTGCTTTGCCGCTCACTGTGAGCGAGAAGGAAAAGGTTCGGGCAGCAAGCATTACGGGTTACAACGAGGCGCGAGCAGCGGCGCGGCATCTCGCGGTACGAAATGGTGCGGTCAAATTAGGGATTGATGTTCTTGAGGAACACAATTTTGAATACCTGCAGCCCCCCGCCGAGGGTAAGAAAAAGATCGGGCTGCTGATCAATCAGACTGGAGTTGATTCACAAGGGCGACGGACCATCGATGTTTTGGCCCAGGCGCCAGGAATTTCGCTTGATGCGATTTTCAGTCCCGAGCACGGCATCGCAGGTGTGCTGGACACAACCCACGTGGAAAATTCAAAAGATGAGGGGACCGGTGTTCCGATTTACAGCGTGTACGGAGCAAGCGACGCCGCTCGGCGACCTTCGCTCGAGGTGCTAAGAACCTTGGATGCGGTAGTGGTTGATATTCAGGATGCCGGCGTGCGCTTCTACACCTACGAGGCTACGTTGGGATACTTCCTCGAAGCGGCGGCCAAGGCCAATATCGAGCTCATCGTGCTCGACCGGCCCGATCCTATTACGGGTTCTTTTGTGCAAGGCCCGATGTCTGATCCGGGACGTGAAAGCTTCGTTAACTACCAGCCCGTGCCGGTTCGCCATGGCATGACGTTTGGCGAGTTGGCAAAGATGTATAACGCCGAGCGCGGCCTCAATGCACGGCTGGAAGTGATCGCCATGGAAGGTTGGTTACGCGGAGATTGGTTTGACTCTACGGGCTTGACCTGGACCAGTCCATCTCCCAATTTGCGCAGCGTCACCGAGGCGACGCTATACCCGGGAGTGGCCCTGGTGGAAGGAACTAATCTTTCTGTGGGACGCGGTACCGACACTCCTTTTGAATTGGTCGGAGCACCCTGGATCAAGGGACGCGATCTCGCGCGCTACCTGAACGAACGAAGCATTTCCGGCGTGCGCTTCGTGCCCGTGACCTTCACTCCGACCGCAAGCACGTATGCGGGACAGAAGTGTGAAGGGGTAAACATTATCCTGCTGGGGCGAAACAATTTGGATGCTCCGGAGATGGGAATTGAATTGGCTTCTGCGATACGAAAGCTTTATCCACAGGATTACAAAATCGATCGGATGATGGAAATTCTGGTGAACCAGTCCGTCTTCGACGGCATTGTGCAGGGCCGCGATCCGCGCCGTCTGGCGCAGGATTGGCAGGAGAGCCTGGACAACTTTCAGAAACTTCGGCAACGCTACCTCTTATATAAATAACTCCTTTTCTATGTTCAAAAAAGTTTCTCGCAATACACTCCGTTTAGTTATGCGCTCTTCCACCGGATTATGTATAAAATGAACATCCAAAGCTGAGGTCGCGCAGAACGAAAGCCAAGGTCGCATGAGTGCAGCCAATTCAAAGGTACCCACCCCCAATCCTTTCTACCGTTGTGCCGGACCTAATTGCGGAGTCCTCAAGGGAACTAGCGACCACTGGTGGTTAATGTGGGCTTCGAGCGAGAAATTTGGAGTGCCCGTACTTTATCTGTGCCCGTGGGACGAAGAAATTGCAGTAAAGGAGGGAACGCTGCACGTATGCGGCGAACTCTGCGCGCAGCGGTTGCAATCCATGTTTCTGGGGAACATTCTCGAAAATTCCCAGAAGCGGCGCGGTAAGTAGCTGTGCTGTAGAGATGGGACGTTGGGGAACAAACCTCTCTACTGCCCAATCGGCTCCCCAAAAATACGCGGCTAACCTTTCCTCTCAGAACTTGCATCGCATTTTTTATCCAGGTATTCGCGGTGCGAAAGTTTATACTTGGGGCGATTTCTACCCTGAAATCATGCGCTTTGGAGATCTGCAATGAAGCTGATTTGTTGGTTGCCCATCTTTTTGCTCTTCGTGACTGCAACCTATTCTCAAAGCACGCCGTCTCGACGGGAAGCAGAGCCTCAGCAGAGTAAGGCTGCGGCGAATTCGTCTTCCGCTACAGCGAACGCGACCTCAATGATTTCTGCCGGCACGAACGTGCCCCTCTCGCTGAAACAGGCAATCTCAACGAAGAATGCGAAGGAAGGCGATGCGGTCTATTGCGAGACGGCTTTTCCGGTGGTGCAGGATGGCCGGATGCTAATCCCCGCTGGAACGTACGTGCAAGGGAAGATTAGCCACATTCAGCGCGCGGGCAGGATTAAGGGGCGGGCTGAAGTGTTGATGCACTTCACTACGCTCATCTATCCGAATGGCTACACCGTAATGCTGCCCGGTTCAGTCGAGAATGTACCCGGAGGCGACAAGACGTCGGTAAAAGATTCTGAAGGCACGGTCCGCCAAGACAGCCAGACGGGCGAGAAGGTTGGGACGATTGCGACCACGGGCGCTACCGGCGCGGTGGTTGGTGGCCTAAGCCGCGGGGGTAAGGGAGCCCTCGTCGGAGCTGGAGTAGGGGGAGCAGTCGGAACAGCCATTGCACTCCTCAGCCGCGGCAATGACGTGAAACTGGAAAATGGCACATCCATCGAGATGGTTATCGAGCGCCCAGTCCCGTTGGATCCTAGCAGGATCCCCGCAACTACGATTACTCAGACGGTCGTGCGATAGAGGGTCCGATGAAAAGCCTTTTCCGCTAAGGACGCAAAGGTATCGCGAAGGACACGAAGCAAATATCAATTTACGGTTTACGGGCTCACCAGCTATTTCAGCGTAAACATGGCATTCACATGGGCCGTGACTGTGATGTTCTGCGGCGTGAATTCCTGTGTGGGTGGAGCGACTTCGGCTTGCGCCCTCATGCCTAACATGCGGGGCGACATAGGCATAGGGCGGATGTTTTCGAAGGTGTCCACTGACGCGTATGAGAGTTCGCCCAGCGTCCGGCCACTCGCGCGGGCCACCGTGTCGGCAGACATCCTGGCGCGACGGTAG
>QIAS01000517.1 GCA_003225615.1 Acidobacteriota bacterium
CCTTTGAGCGCTAAAGCATTCGATCTAAGTGTTACCGCCCACAGTAATGTCAAAGGTCCGGCGAAGGGAACCGTGAAACTCGAGTTGCCCCAAGGCTGGAAGGCCCCGGAACAACAATTTTCAACAACTAAGGATGGTGAGGACCAGACACTCAGCTTCCACGTAATTCCGGATCGCATTGACGAGAAGCCTTACACAATTTCCGCCGTGGCAACCTATAACGGCCAAGAATACAAGGAGGGATATCACACGGTCGGCTATCCCGGTCTGCGCCCGTATAACCTTTATCGGCCCTCCGCGTACCGCACCACGGGTGTGGATGTGAAAGTTGCCCCGGGTCTCAATGTGGGCTACATCGTGGGCGCCGGCGACGATGTGCCCCAGTCACTCGCGACTCTCGGGATCAACGTCCATTTCCTAACGGCAGGAGATCTGGCTAGCGGAAACCTGTCCAAATACGACGCCATCGTTCTGGGCGTGCGCGCCTACGCGGCGCGCGAAGACTTGAAGACATACAACGGGCGCATTCTCGATTATGTAAAGAGTGGCGGCACCGTAATAGTCCAATACAACACTCAGGAATACGATCAGAACTACGGTCCCTATCCATACAAAATGGGCTCCATGCCGGAGGAGGTCACGGACGAACATTCCAAGGTCGAAATACTCGCCCCCGCTAACCCTATCTTCACCTGGCCCAACAAGATCAACGCTAAGGATTTTGAAAACTGGGTGGAGGAACGCGGGTCGAAGTTTCTTGCCAGTTGGGACGCGGCCTACGAGCCGCTGCTCGAAACCCACGATCCCGGTCAGGAGCCCCAAAAAGGCGGCCTACTCTACGCGAAGTACGGCAAGGGTATTTATATCTATAACGCGTATGCGTTTTACCGCCAGATGCCAGAGGGCGTGCCCGGGGCGTATCGTCTTTTCGCCAACATGATCAGCCTGGCGAAGAACCCTCAATTGGCGCGATCACGATCGGTTACCCCTCCCGTTACACCGAAGACCGTGCCCTGACCTTGGGGCCATCGCAGTGGACCCGCACTTAGCACTTGGCGATTAGCGCTTAGCCAGAGCAGCCAAGTGCAAACTGCGGGTGATATTCACTTACGACCAGAAGGTTCGCTTTGAATCGTGTAAAGAAATGTTTTAAGTGTCTCATCGCGACGGGCGTTTTCGTTCGCGATGCGTTGTGACGCGCCTTTGTAAAGTTTCATCTCCTGCTCCGATTGCGCGGCTTCTCCTAGGTGCTGATAAATCTGTGCCAGCCGGTAGTGGCCGTCGGCCGAGTTCGGATCCATGCGCACGCAGGTTTCGGCTTCCCCGCGCGCCTCTTTCCATCGCTCTATCCACCGATAGACTTTGCCGAGCTGGCAATGCGGCGCCGGATCATGGGGCAAAAGATTGGCGGCAAGGTGCAGCCGGCGCAAAATGTCATCGGCGTGAGTCTTTTCCTGCGAACCGTAATCTCTTTTAAACAGCAATGCTCCACAAAGGTATTGCAGCTTTCCGTCTGCGGAGTGGCTGTCGGAATAACCGCAGACTTGCGCAATGGCAGCAGGAGCCGGGGCGGCGGCCATGTCCATCTGAATATTTGCCAGGTATTGAAGAGCAGTTTCAGGTTGAGGAGCCAATTCCACGGCATGTACCAGAATTCGGCTGGCTTGTTCGTCGCTTCCTGCAAAATATTCCACCATGCCCAGAGCAAGCTGTGTTCGCCAGGATTGCGGCCACAACTCTTGGCCTTGTTTAAGAACCACACGGGCCGGATCGAAACTTTTGTGCCGGATGAATTCCACCGCAAGGGCTAAACGATACTTTTCCTCATTGGGTGAAAGCGTCACCGCGGTCTGGTAGCTGCGAACGGCAGCCAAGTTGTCACCACGGGCCTCCTGAATGTCGCCGAGCAGGTCTTCGAGATCGGCAGTGTCGCCCAAAGCTCTGCACTTCTCCGCCGTCTGCAGTGAGTCGTCCAGACGCCCTGCCTTGAACTGCGCAAGAGCCAGGTTGTAGGCGAACTCCCCTCGATTGGGGTCAAGCT
>QIAS01000518.1 GCA_003225615.1 Acidobacteriota bacterium
TCAAGTCGCGAATCAACCGCGGGCGTGTGGAACTTGCACGCCTGCTGCAACGTACCTATAGGCAGGTGATGTGATGCCAGAGGAAACCAGGAACGGGATGCGGTGCGAGGAGTTCGATGCTCTACTCAGCGACGCCCTGGATCAGAAGCTGACGGGCGCGAAGCTGGAGAGCTTTCAAACTCATGCCCAGGCATGCCCTATTTGCGGGCCGCTTTTAAGTGAAGCGGAGGCGGGGCAGCAGTCATTGAAGTCGCTGGTGGAACTCACCCCTCCGGTGAACCTGGTGCACAACATTTTGGCGAGCACGAGCGGCATCGATACGGCGCGCCTGCGATCGGCTACGGCAACACAACGGGAACCGTCATTCATGGATCGGCTGCGGGCCTTGGGCGGAACTTTGATCAGCCCGGTGCTCGGAACTATTCGGCAGCCGCGCTTTGCGATGTCGTTTGGGATGGCGTTCTTCTCCTTATCGATCGCTATGAGCGTGGCGGGCGTAAAGTTGTCGGACCTGAAACAGGTGGACCTGCGTCCGAGCGCGGTGAAACGAACTTACTACACCACCAGCGGGAAAGTGGTGAAGTACTACGAAAACATCCGTTTCGTGTACGAGATCGAGTCGCGGGTACGGGAGTTGAAGCGGGCGACTACGCCGGCGGAGCCGGGACCAAAAAAGAAAGACGAAAATCGCAAGAACAACAACACGAGTGGAGAACCTGAACAGAAAAAAGAACAGAACTACAGCCGGGGGGAGAACCAGCCAGTACTCGCTTTCGCTCCGAAGGATCCGACTGTCGTGACGGTTACCACGAACAGGAGGCTTGTATGAACTGCGCCAGCCACACGGAAGTATCGGCGGTGGCCTATTGCCGCACGTGCGGAAAACCGCTGTGCGCGAACTGCACGCGGGATGTGCGGGGGGTCATCTATTGCGAGCACTGTATTGCAGAACGCCTGGGAGAAGTGCAGCCGCCCCCGGCAGCTTACCAGCCGGGAGTGGATGCCAGAGCGCAGCTGGCCCAGGAGCGCCTGCCCAGCCCCGGCTTAGCCGCCGTCCTCGGGTTCATTCCCGGCGTGGGCGCGATGTACAACGGGCAATTCATGAAGGGCTTTATACACGTCATGGTGTTCGTGTGCTTGATTTGGATGGCTGATCATTTCGGTCCGATCATGGTTCCGGTCTTTTTCGCTTATTTTTTCTATCTGGTCTTCGACGCCTACAAGACAGCTCATGCCATTGAACTTGGACAGCCGCTGCCGGATCCGTTTGGATTGGAGCGCATGTTCGGACCGGACGCAGTGGCGCGCCGGGCAACGCCGCACGCCCCGGCCAGCGTGGTCCCCAGCAATCCCGGAGTCCAAGAGCAGCCAGTTGCTGCCACTGAGGAGTGTGGGCGTCGCGCGCCCACCGGAGCGATTGTGCTCATCATCCTGGGGGTGCTTTTTCTATTCAATAGCCTGGGTTTCCTGGAATTGAACTGGGTACACCGGTTCTGGCCCGTGATACTGATTTTGCTGGGCGGCTGGCTATTCGTTCAGCGATGGAACCGGTAGGGGGTTCGATATGGATGGCTATCAATACAATCGCGCCTGCCACTGCACGCGTTGTCGCAGCCGAGGGATCATGTGGCCAGTCATTCTGATCACCCTGGGGATTCTGTTCCTGCTCGACAACCTGGGGGTACATGGTTTGGGCTTCGACCGGACTTGGCCGGTCATTCTGCTGGTGATTGGCGGAGTCAAACTGCTGCAAAGCAACGCTCCGACTGATGATCACGTGCCGCCGGCCTTGCCTCCAGCCCCATTAGGAGCGGGCAGTGTCCCGCCGGGACAAATGCCGCCGCCCTCAAGCGAGGTGAGAAATGTCTAGTCCTGCGATGACTCCCAGGAGGCCGCGTTCGGTTGCGGGCCCGGTGGTCCTGATCATTATGGGAGTTTTCCTCCTGTTACGGACCATGGGGATCCTGCACTGGTCGCTGTGGCACGTGTTTGCGCGCTTCTGGCCTCTGCTGTTGATTTTGTGGGGCGTGATCAAGCTGATTGAATATCAGCAGGCAAAGCAGGAAGGATTGCGTCCGCGCGGTATCGGCGCTGGCGGCGTGTTTCTGATTATTTGCCTCATCGTCTTCGGACTGGCGGCAACGGAGACTTCGCGAGTCAACTGGGGCGCGCTGCGCGACGAGATCAACATTGACGACGAAGACTTCCAGTTCTTTGGCAATACCTACAACTTCGAGGATGAGTTAACGCAGGCTTTTCCTCCGGGCGCGAATCTCAAGGTAGTGGACGATCATGGCGCGGTAAATGTGAGCGTCGCAGAGGACAATCAGATCAAGGTAGTGATCCGCAAACGAGTTGGGGCCGACGACCAGCAGACGGCGGACAAGTACAACGCTCAAACCAAGCCGAAGCTCAGACGCTGGACGCGAATACAGACGGGGCTGGGCAACATTCAATCGCGACAGATATGGATGTGTTCTTACCACGAAAAGCTGCGGTCTCCATTACTTCACGGCGTGGTGATGTGAATGTGAACGAGCGCGATGGCAATCTTGACATCTCGAATCGCAAAGGCCAAGTCGCGATCGAGGACATAAACGGCAACGCAGCTTTGAACCTGGAAGGTAGCTCAGCACGCGCCGAACGCGTTTCCGGCAATGTTTCCATCGAAGGCCGGGCCAAGGATGTAGATCTGAAAGAAGTGAAAGGCGCGGTTCACCTGAACGGTGAATTCATGGAGAGCGTGCGGCTGTCGGAGATCGCCAAGGGCGTGACGTTTAAATCGGCGCGTACCGACATGGAATTTTCCCGGCTGGATGGCGAGCTTGATCTGGATTCGGGTGATCTGCGGGCCAGTTCCCTGAATGGACCTGTGCGCCTGCTGACCCGTGCCAAGGATGTTCACCTGGACCAGGTTTCGGGCGATGTACGGGTTGAGGACGAGAACGGCACGGTGGAACTGCAGCTCAGGAGTTTGGGAAACGTACAAATCCAGAATCGTAGAGGGGATGTTCAGATTACATTACCCGCCAAGGCTGGATTCCAGGTGGACGCGCGCTCGCGGGGTGGTGACATCGAATCCGATTTTGGTGAGCTGAAAATCGACAAGGCCAACGATCAGGTCATTGCAACAGGAACTGTGGCCAGTGGCGGCCCCCGCCTGGTGATCACGAACGAGCACGGCACGATTGAAATTCGCAAAGGAGTGGCCGTTGCTGCTGCCCCTCCCGCTCCTGCACCTCCGAAAGCGCCCAAAGCGCTCCCTGCTCCGAAGGCAAAGGCGGTGGAGGAAACGGAGAATTGAAAGGGCAGGCTCCCGCCTTAAGGCTCAGTGCTAGATTTCTCTTTGTAAAGGCGCAGCCCGGTCGCGCGGGCAACCCGATCAGGACCTTGTCTGAGTCAGCTTCTGCTCAACCAGTTCCTCAATCCTCCGCAGGACTTCATCTTCTGGGAGATTCGTAGAATCAATAATCACCGCGTCGGGAGCCGGCACCAGGGGTGAGGTAGCGCGGGTGCGGTCGCGACGGTCGCGCTCGCGCAGTTCGGCTGCGGTTGCCTCGGCGGAGGGACCTCTGATCTTCTGCTGATCGAGGCGGCGCTGCTCGCGGACTACCGGGTCGGCATCGAGAAAAATCTTCAAGTCGGCATCAGGAAAAACTTTGGTTCCGATGTCGCGCCCTTCCATAATGACGCCACCTCCGGTTCCCAACTCGCGCAGGCGGTCTACCATCCATTCACGCACCTTGGGATTGACCGAAACGCGGGAGGCGGCCTCGCTGACATCGCGCTCACGAATGCGGGCGGAAACATCCTTGCCGTCGAGCAGGACGCGGTTGCCTCCGAGGCTGGGTTCGAGCTTGATGCGTGATTTCTTGGCCAGATCCAGGAGGGCGGCTTCGTCGTCGAAAGAAACGTCCCACTCGATGGCCTTCAAAGCGAGTGCCCGGTACATGGCGCCGCTTTCCAGGTTGGTGTAGCCGAGTTTGCGGGCGAGGCGGGAAGCGATGGTACTTTTGCCGGCACCGGCCGGACCATCGATGGCGATGATGAGCTTGCGTTCTGGCGGAGTATCCATCGTGTGCAGTGGACTGCGCGCTCGGCGATTCAGGTTAACAGAAGATGGCGCTGGGCAAAACCTAAGCCTCCGCTTCGCTACTGCACGCACTCAGGCCCGGCGAGGGGCTGGGGTTCTTCGAGGAGCACTCCGCTGCTCGGGAGCGCGTGTCGTCATTTCCGTCTTCGGCGGGGTAACCTGAATCAAGGAGCGGTTTCCGACGTGGATGAAACTCAGTTCACGGGCGGCCAGCAAGGCATTGACAGCTTCTCTTACGCGCGAGCGAGGCACCAGATTTCCAAAAAAGTTCTCCAGTTCCTGCTGGTCCGCGGCGATGACGCAATCGAGATACTTGGATATCAGGGCGGATAAAGCTTCTCCCACCGAAATTCCTATACCTTCCCGCACTGCATCGGGAGCCCAGCGGTAGAGTACGTCCCAGACGGAGCCTTCGGTCGGGCTGTAATCTACGCGGGTGATGCGAAGCCTGGACCAGAGCTCGCCAAGCGCGTGATCGAGGGCCGCAAGCGATATGCTGCCGCCCAAAGCTTCGACCATCTTCTGCTTCGAAATTGGACCCTGACGCCGGATGACCTCGAAGGAATCGCAGGCCAACTGGGAATATTCCGAGCGCGGCCCGGCTTTAGGCGCCTGACGAGGATTGCGCTCGCCCACGAGCGCGTAAAAGTAAGGGAACACCGAAGCGGCTACCAGGAAATTGTTATTTTCGTCGAACAGGTTGGCCTCGAAGGCGGCGCGCTCGCGCAGCAGGCGGACCATGAG
>QIAS01000519.1:0-3558 GCA_003225615.1 Acidobacteriota bacterium
GGATCTGCCCCGCTTCCACAACATCGCCGGCTTTTACAAAAGGAGGCGCACCCGGCGAAGGAGCTTCGTAGAAGGTGCCCACAATCGGTGAGCGCACTGTGTGCAGACCCTCCTCCGGCGGAGCAGCAGCTGGTTCGGGCACGGACGGGGCCGCCCCCGATGCCGCCGGAGATGCCTGTGCTGCGGCTATTTCCGCCCCAAGGACCGCGGGGCTTTGCACCGCAATGAAGCGGGTATCCTGCGAAGCAGAGCCGTGGGCTTCTGCGGCACGCTTGATGCGCACCTTTACGTCGCCACGCTCCAGCTCAAACTCAGCGATGTCCTGTTCTTTCAGGAACTCAATGAGTTCTTTGATCTCTTTCAGGTTCATCGTGTGCGGAGGGACTGCTTTCCGTTTCGAATGCCAACAGGGCGCTGCTGGCCTGCATCAAGAACCAACTGCGGTCGACCATTCAAAGAGCAGTGAACTGCTTGCTGGTGGGCGTCAGCACCTCGCGTCCGTGCTCCGTCACCAGAACCATGTCTTCGATCCGTACTCCCCATTTCCCGGGGATATAAACTCCAGGTTCAATCGTAATGACCATTCCGGGGCAAAGAACTTCTTTTTGTCCAGCTGCGACGCGGGGTGCCTCGTGAATTTCAAGGCCCACGCCATGCCCGGTGGAATGGGTAAAGAACTTCGCCAAATTGCATTTTTTCAGCAGGTTACGTGCGGCGCGGTCAACCTCGCCAACCGTCACGCCCGGCCGCACAGTTTCTATCGCGGCTTGCTGTGCCTCGCGCACGGCTTCGTAAATGTCGCGCGCGTCTTCTCCCACACGACCCACATACACTGTGCGGGTCATGTCGGAACAATAGCCAGCGAGTATAACACCGAAATCGCACACCACGAATCCTTCGGACGGTATGGGCTGCTCCGAAGCCCGCCCGTGGGGCAATGCCGAGCGGCAGCCTGCCGCAATGATCGTGGCAAAAGACATCTCGCGCGCTCCGGCTTTATGCGCGGCATATTCCATGACAGCGGCTACCTCGTTCTCTCGGACCCCGGGACGAATCGTCTCCAGTGCCGTCGGAAACAGGCTCGCCCCCACCACAACGGCGGCCCGAATGTGCTGAATTTCCTCCGTGTCCTTCACCATGCGGGCGCGCTCGATCAAGGGAGGCGCCTCGCGCAAACGGAATCCTGCAGGCAGCGCGTCTTTCAGACGTTTTTGCGCGGCTACGGTCAAATACTCGCCTTCGATGCCCAGGATTTGAGGAGTCCTTGAACGTGAATTCCTGCGGTGTTTACCAAGCCATTGCGCTGCCGCGAGCAGCGGGGGCGTGCGTCCTACCACCACTTTCGCGCCTTTTACTTCCTGGCGTGCCTGCGACGTGTAACGTCCGTCGGTAAAGCACCGGCGGTCGCGCTCAGTCAGCAGCAGCGCCCCGGCGCTGCCGGTAAATCCGCAAAGGTAACGAATGTTAGAAAGTTGGCTAACCAGAAAAGAATCCAGCCGCTGCTGCGAGAGTTGCTCCTGTAACCGCCGCATGCGGCCCAGATGATCCATGGCTGAAGTTTAGCAGGACGTCGAGATTCAAAGATCGCGCGCACCAGGCGCGAATCCCTCTCGGGACAGCCGGCGTCTGCTTACTGCTACCTCGTGCTATGTCTGAATGATTCTCGGAGTGATGAAGAAGATCAACTCCTGGTTCGAAGTGGTAACGGTGGTGTGTTTGAACAGGTTGCCGAGCACCGGGATGTTGCCCAGGAACGGAACCTGGCTCACGTTGACCGAGTTCTGCGTCTGGATGACGCCGCCGATCACTACCGTGCCACCATCCGTGACCAGTACCTGCGTAGTGGCCTGCTGCGTGATTAGAGTCGGGTTGCCCTGCACGGTGCGCCCGAAGTCTGGCGTCGTGTTCTCCACGTCCACGTTCAGGAAGATCGTTCCTTCCGACGTGATCTGCGGAGTCACCGTCAGACGGAGGAACGCATCCACATACGTTACGGTAGGCGGACCGCCTAACTGCGCCTGAGTAACGATGGGAACGCGCACGCCCTGGCGGACCAGCGCCTGGATGTTGTTCTGCGTAACGACCCGCGGACGCGAGAGGATTTTCAGCAACCCGCGCGACTCTGCCGCTGTCAGCACGGCATCCACGCGCACGTTATTGCTGGCGGTGATGAAGCTCAGACCGCTCGACGGGCTGGTTACAGGCAAGTTGGAGAACAGCGGGATCTGGGTTCCGGTCCCACTCCCACCCGTACCGGTGGTGATGTAGCCGGGTGTGAGACCACCGGCCACGGTCGGCGTAGTGCCCACGCTCTGAGCGCCGCCCACCGCAGCGTGTCCGTTGCCCCAACCAAAGCCAAGCTGCGTACCGAGGTCACGGGCAAAGCTGCGCGTCGCCGCTACCACCCGGGCTTCGATTTCCACTTCCTGCGTCTTGCGATCCATCTGCGTCAGCAGGCGATCGATTCCCGGTATCACGCTCGGAATATCCGAAATGATCACGGCGTTGGTGCGATCATCTGAGATCACATCGCCGCGTTGAGTGAGGAATTTCTTGATTGTGGGAACTACGTCCTTGGAATGCGCGTAGCTAAGGAAGCGGGTGACCGTCACTTTCTCCACCGCCATCATCTGGGCTTCCTGTTGTGCGCGGCGCGAGTCCGCTTCTTTTTTCAAGGTTTCAAGCGTCGCGACGCGTAGCACGTTACCGTCAAGCTCGCGTGCCAGTTCGTTGTTCTTCAGCACGATGTCCAGAGCCTGATCCCACGGCACATCATCCAAAACGATGGTGAGAGAGCCGTGCACGTTAGGATCGAGCACCACGTTCAAGCCGCTGATCTCGTGAATGAGGCGGAAGAAATCTTTCAGATCCACATCCTTCAGGTTGACCGAAATCGGTTCGCCGGTGTACTTCGCGCCCGTACCCGCCGGATTCGCTGCCAACTGAGCCTTTTGCTCCGCCGCCAGGTTCACTGCCGGCTGGATTGCGACCGTGCCCGCACTACCCGCCTGCGCAGCCTGTGGCTGCATAGCGGCGTGGGCGCTTGTGTTTACCAGTTCCGAAGCCGGTTTGTCGGCGAACTTTGACGCCGCTTCCATGGCTCGGGCCGGAGGCGCGATTACCGGGCTGATCTCCGCCGCTTGGTCTTTCGGCTTGTAGGATGGTTCAACAAAAACGAAGTCCGTAGCCGAAGACTTTTTGCTCTCAACAGGAGCGATTACTGGAGCCGGCTTGGCCGCAGCCATCTCGCTCTTGACGACGGCAGGCTTGGCTGCCACCGGCTTTAGTGCGGCCGGAGACGATTTCGGCGTGCTCTTCGCGACCGTGCTCCCGGAGTGCAGCTTCAAAATCAGCTTGTTGTCGCCGCTGGGCACCAGTTCGTAAGGGCAGGCCTTCGCCAAGTCGACCACGACTCGCGTGGTGGGAGGCGTCTGGCTATCCATACCCACGCGCACGCCCTTCACCACATCACTGTCGATGGTGAATTGACGCTGGTTGGTCGCCGCCACCGTGGCCGGCAGGTCCAGCACGACGCGCGCCGGACGGTCGAGAGTGCTC
>QIAS01000519.1:3575-6066 GCA_003225615.1 Acidobacteriota bacterium
AGTGATTTCGATGCTGACGCCATCTTCGCCGCGCGTAATGTCGAGCCGTTGCAACGCAGCCCGTTTCGTGGCGCCCGTGCCCGTGCTCTGCGTCTCAGCCGCTGCGGCCAGTAGCATCAGCGCGATCAGCGGTAGGAAAACACCCAGCAGTTGCTTTCGCATCTCTCATCTCCTCACGCCGGACGCTTGCCCGTGCGTGCCTTTCTAAACTTTGTCCGGCGTTAGACTGCCGGGGTTAAAATCTTTTTCACCACATCGCGGGTAAATGACTTGCCCAACTTGTCCTGGAACGTCTCTTTGAACACGATGGAGTCGCCCGTGATCTTCTCTACGTAACCGTTGAATACGGGATCGTTCTCCCGCAGGAAGTACGCCTTGTTCATCGAATTCGTGACCACCGCGATCATTCCGGTGTCTGCCCGGACCACGCCTCTAAGGTTGATCTGTCCAATCTCCAGGCATTTCTTGCCGGTGTTGCAGCCGGATCCGCCCATGTGGCTAACTACCGGGCTGATGAACGGATCGCGCTTCCCTACCATCGAATATTTCTTTTCCTTTTCCTGCGGCTTCTCAGCCGGCTTCGTCTGTGCCTGAACGACTGGCTTGGACTGAGCCTTCTATCCGCTGTTTGCAGTCTTGGGGACGATCACCGCTATGGGCTTCGCCGTGGCCTTTTTTTCTGCCGTCTTGGCAACAGTCGCCTTCTTCGCTACCGGTGCGGCCGCGCTCGCAGGGCCGGGCGCAGGCGGCATCGTGACTGTCTTTGGAGTCGTCGTCGCCGGTGCGGCGCCAGTGCTCTTTCCAGGTGCCGCGCTCGCCGCCGGCTTGGCGGGAGCCGGCTTGCTGGCCGACTGTTTCGTCGCGGGCTTGCTCGGCGCCGGTTTGGGGCTCGTGTTCCCCGGAGCCGCGGGTGATGGCTTGGCTTGCGCTTGAGATACTCCCAAGGCCGCGTTGCTGTCCGCCACCTTCTGCTGTTGCACCGCGTTCATTTTGTCCTGCGTGTTCTGAATAATGGTGGGATTCTGCGCCCAGGCGCCGCCCGCCATCATCATCACGAGAATGCCTGTCGTAAGCTTCATCGGTTTCCCCTACCTTTTGGCCGAGGCCGGAGGCTTTCCAGTCGTCGCCGGTACCATGTCGTGACTGAAGAAGGTGGTCGCAACGCACGTCGCTACCACGCTTTCGTTCGGCGCGTACTGGTACGTCTTCTTGGCCTTGGCATCGCCCGGCTTGCGGGTCGAAGCGACCAGCAGCCCCGAAACATTGACAATGCGCTCCAGCTTCCCTACACGATCAAAGAAATTCAGCATGGAGTAATACGGTCCGTCGAGCTCCAGCTCGAACGGCACCTCGCTGTAGAAATCTTTCTGCGCAATCGGACGCGCCGTGTAGCGCCGCAACTCCACGCCTGCTCTCTGCGCCTCTCCATCCAGCATGCGCATGAAGTTGTCCACTTCCTTCTCGTCCGGCACGATCTTGCGTTCAATCTCCAGCTGCTGCTTCAGATTGGCCAGTTGGCGTTCGATTTCCGCCAGCTTGGGACGATACGACTCCAGTTCCTTGTTCTCTCGCAGCTTGGCTTCCAGGTTCTGCTGCGCCGTCGTGTTCTCGTCGCGCTGGCTCTTGAATACCGTCATGTACAGCGCCACGGTAACCAGCACAGCCGCGCCCAGGACAACCCCCCACTGCTTAATTCCCGACATTTCGCTGAAATTCGCCATGTTCCCCGCCTTTAGGACTTCGCTTTCTCGCAGGTCAGCGTGAATTGAAATGCCTGCATGTCTTTAATGGTTTCGTCCTGGATGCTTTCTTTCATTTCGACCGTCTTGAAATAGCCGGTCTTCTGCAGGTTCGTGATCAGGTTCGCCACCGCATCCGAACTCAGGGCCATGCCTTCTATATCGATACTGGAGCCCTGGTCCTTCAAGTTGCTTAGCCAGATCGCCTCGGTGTTATTCACCGTTTCCCCTACCATGGCCAGCAGCGTGACCGGACCGGACTGGCCAGAGGCGTTGGAGCGTAACTGGTCGATCACGTCCACGCGCCGCTTGTAGCTTTCCGCCTGGCGCTGGCGCTCCAGGTAGCGCGCCTTGACGTCGGCCAGCTCGCGATTGCGTTGCTCGGCGGTCGCCATCTGCTTGGCAATTGACTGCTTCTCTTTGTCCAGCCGGTACCAGTAGCCCAGATTCAGCAGGCCAGCCAGCGCCACGACGACCAGAACCTTCATCTTTGGCGAGCCGGCATCGCCCACGTCGATGCTCGGCATCGACGGAACGCCCAGGCGCTTGCCCTTCGGTTTCGGTGTTCCCAGCAGGTTGATTCGGATCATAAGTCGTCAAAACTCCTTAAGGCCAAACCCACAGCCACCGCCATCTGGCCCGCGTTCTGCTCAATCAGTTCCGCTCCTGAGCCATCGGCCGGGGGCGCCACCCTCTGGAACGGGTTGAACAATTCCACCGGCATGGAGAACTCCTGGCGCAACGACTCCACC
>QIAS01000016.1:0-14801 GCA_003225615.1 Acidobacteriota bacterium
AAAAGTGACCTTTCGACTCAGAGTGGCCACTCAGAGGCTCTGCTCCGCACGCCGCGAGTTCGTGATGTGCAAAACCCTGCACTGAACAATTTTCAAACCGGAACAGCCTGCAAGACGGCCACGTCTGGCAGGTCGGCGGTCAGAACGAGAGTTCTAAAATCGTCCGCTAGGGCCGACCATATCTACTTTGTTCTTCCAATCTCTCACGCCGGCTTTGCTGCTTCCGTTTCTTCAGCCATTCTCGGTACCGTCGGTACAACTGAGTTGTTGCGATGCCGTGCGTCAACCGTGCTTTCAATACGTTGCGAAATTGACCCTCTAGAAGACGCTAGAGTTACGGCGCTCACATGTTCCGTGGCTTCTCCCCGGAAAATCATGTAGCAAGATTCTTTCGAACCGACGAATTACGTGCCTCCACCTTCACCCCCATAATGCCGAGAATGTTTATGAATCGCCTGCGGAAAGTTTTCATCCGCGCCTCGAAGCAAGCAAAACTGCGGCTGCGATGGCCGCCAGGCCGGCGCCGATCCAACGGCGGCTAAGGCTTGCCTGAAGCTCCAAACTGGTTTCGCGTGCCTGAGGGTCGAATGTCCCGTGCGCCCCATGATCGCCCTTCAACGGTTGCCACAAGTTACTCGGCCGGTTGGGGTCCTCTGGCTCGGACGTTTGCTGCGAATCAAATCCGGTCTTTCCGAGATAGCGGTCGAGAAGACCGGGAGCCAGTTTATTGCCAACAATGGCCTCTACTGTAGGCCAGCCGGCATAAATTTCCCGCCGGGAGTGGTGTGCAGCCCAATAGATCGCTCTGGCGCCTACTTCCGGCTGGAAGATAGGGGGCACGGGTTGAGCCTTATACTTCAGACGGCTTTTGACCCACCCAAACTGCGGCGTATTCAAAGCCGGCATCTGTACCATGGTTACCTGAACATTGCTCTTGTCGTGGATCAGTTCGCAGCGCAATGAATCTGTGAATCCCGCAATGGCGTGCTTAGCTGCGCAGTATGCGGATTGAAGAGGAATGCTTCGATATACCAACGCGGAGCCGACTTGGACAATCGTTCCTTGATCCCTCGGCAGCATGCGCTTCAAAGCGGCGAGAGTGCCGTAAACAACTCCCAGGTACGTGACCTCCGTGACCCGCTTGTATTCTTCTGGCTGCATTTCCTTCACCGGAGAAAACACCGAGGCCATCGCATTGTTCACCCAGATATCAATCGATCCGAACTCCTGTTCGACTGCAGCAGCGGCTTTCTCAATGGCGCTGGCATCGGCGACATCCAGAGGCAGCACCATTGCACTTCCGCCTGCGGATTCGATCTCCCGTTTCGCAGCTTCGAGTCCGTCGACGCCACGAGCGATGAGACCGACTTTGGCGCCATGTCTTCCGAACTCTCGTGCCGTGGCCCTGCCTAAGCCGGCCGACGCTCCAGTAATCACAACTACTTCGTTCGTCAATTCGTAACCGCCCGTTCTGACTGGTGTGTGAGGTCTAAATGAGTTCGCGCACCCGGTCGGAAATTGTGGTCAGAGCAATCTTCTTTCTATTCGGTTCTCCACGCGCCAATGATTCGGCGAAGTGCAACGCTTGCTCCGCCTTGACCTTGGCTGGCATGGGCGGCTCGAAAGGATCAACTGCCGCTTGCAAAATGGCAGGGCCTGGAGCGGCGAGAAACTCGTCCAAGGCCCGTCCGCAATCGGCGGGATCCTCAACGCTGAAGCCGACGCCGCCGCAGGCATGGGCAAAAGCCGCGAAATCAATGGGGTGCAGGTCAACGCCATACTCGGGATTACCCAGAAAAACCATCTGCTCCCACTTGATTTGTCCGAGCGTGTTGTTCTTGATGATGACCACTTTGATCGGCAGCTTGTACTTCACGGCGGTCACGAAATCCGCCATGAGCATGGAGAAACCGCCGTCGCCGACAAACGCCACGCACTGACGGTTCGGGAAGGCAATCTGCGCGGCAATTGTGTACGGCAGCCCGGGCGCCATCGTGGCCAAATTTCCGGAGAGGGTATGCATCTGCCCGCGACGCGCCAAAATGTGCCGTGCCCACCACGTTGCGATCGTCCCGCTATCGCAACTGACGATTGCGTCGTTCCTTAATCGCTTGCCAAGTTCCCATGCCACGACCTGCGGCTTCATGGGCGTGTCGCGCCGGGTGGCACGCTTCTCCATCAGCTCCCACCAGTCTTTCATTCCAGCCTGCGCTGCCTGAAGAAACTTCCGGTCCTCTTTGCGCTTCAGAAGCGGAATCAGCTCGCACAATGTATTTCGGCTGTCACCGACCAATCCAACTTCCACTGGATAACGAAGTCCAATGCGTTTTGGGTCGAGTTCTATCTGGACGCCTCTCGCCTGGCCAGGTTTCGGCATGAATTCGATGTAGGGGAATGATGTTCCCACCATCAATAACGTGTCGCAATCCTCCAGCGCTTCTTGGGAAGGTTTGGTTCCGAGAAGGCCGATGCCGCCGGTCGTGTATGGGCTGTCGTCCGGCACTGCGGCTTTTCCGAGTAAGGCTTTCACGATTGGCGCAGCGAGCAGTTCAGCGGTTTGTTCCAATTCGTCGGTTGCATTCAATGCGCCGCGACCGGCCAGAATCGCAACCTTCTTTCCCTGGTTGAGAATGTCGGCAGCTCGTTCCAAGTCAACGCGATTCGGAAGGCGTGCGCTGTGCGCGTTGACGTCCGAGGTGTGGTGTGGAATATTGCGGCTCGAAGCCTGCTTCTTCTTGACCTCTTTTTCTTGCAGGTCAACCGGGAAAGTGATGTGAGCCACTCCGTGGTACGCGAGAGCGGTCCGACACGCCAAGTCGGTAATATTCTCCACGTGCGTCGGGCCCATGATGCGTTCGTTGAAAACTGCGACATCCATGAAGAGTTTGTCGAGCGCCACATCCTGCTGGGTAAATGTGCCGATGAGATCGTGAAACTGAAGACCGGTGATCGCCAGTACTGGCTGGGTATCTAGCTTGGCATCGTAGAGCCCGTTCAGAAGATGAATACCACCCGGACCTGAAGTAGCGAGACAGACGCCTAACTTGCCGGTGAACTTGGCATATCCACACGCCATAAACGCAGCAGCTTCTTCATGGCGCACCTGAATAAATCGAATCTTGTCCTCGTGCGTCCGGAGCGACTCCATAATGCCGTTAATTCCGTCGCCCGGAAGCCCGAAAACAACCTCCACGCCCCAGTCCAACAAGGTCTCGACTAATACATCGGCTGCTGTCATACAGGTCCTCCGCGCGAATCAAAATCGTGCAGTGCTGTAGTTCAGATGCAATCCGAAACAGGGTCGTCCATATGGAGGCGGGTGAAATTTGGGCCCGCAAAGAGGGGCCGAACGATCTCCACAATCCGTTCATATTTGGCTCGCAAATCAGGGAGAAAATTATGATTTACCAGCCCACCTCTTTTGCCAAAAACCCATCTCTACATGCGTAGATTCGGACGCGCGTTGCCGTGAATCAATACCGTATTCAGTACAGCAGAAATCCGTAGGTCGAGTCGCGCCCGAAGGAGGTTGTCACGTTATCGCACACAGCGATTAACCGGATCGAGGTAGCCGCGTACACCGTGCCTACGGACCTTCCTGAGTCCGATGGCACTCTCGAGTGGAACTCTACGACGCTGGTTGTGGTTCACGCACACGGTGGAAATAGGGTTGGTCTCGGATATACCTATGCGGATACGGCAACGGCCACATTAATTCGAGACTTGTTGTCGGAAGTGGTGAAGGGCCGCGACGCTATGGCTCCAGCGGCGATTTGGAATGCGATGGTCTCGCGGATTCGCAACCTGGGGCGCCCCGGGATTGCCTCGATGGCAATCTCAGCCGTTGATATCGCTCTCTGGGATTTGAAGGCACGCCTGCTGAGCGTTCCCTTGCTCACTCTTCTCGGTGCTGTGCGGAACTCGGTTCCCGTCTACGGCAGTGGAGGATTCACCTCGTATTCCGACAAACAACTCCAAAGGCAGCTTGCCGGCTGGGTCGAGCAGGGCATCACCCGCGTAAAGATGAAGATCGGCCGCAATGCCGAAGCTGACGTAGAAAGAGTTCGCGAGGCCCGAACAGCAGTTGGTGACGAGACCGAGCTCTTCGTCGACGCCAATGGCGCCTACAGTCGAAAGCAGGCACTGGAGCTGGCGGAGCGGTTTGCGGACATGAATGTCAGCTGGTTTGAGGAGCCGGTATCGTCCGATGATCTTGCGGGTCTGCGGTTCCTACGAGATCGCGCTCCGGCGGGAATGGATATTGCCGCTGGTGAGTACGGCTACGAAGCGGGATATTTTCGCCACATGCTCGGCGCGGGAGCTGTCGATGTCCTGCAAGCAGATGCGACCCGTTGCGGCGGTATCACTGGATTCCTGCAAGTAGCGGCACTATGTGAAGCCCACCACGTTCCACTTTCCTGCACCGTCCGTACACACTCACCTCGGGTGCGCCGTTACACGGTTACGTCACCTGGAATATTTTCATGACCACGTTCGCATCGAAAATATGTTTTTTGACGCCGCTCGCTCGCCGGTGAATGGAGAGTTATCGCCCGACCTTGCGCGGCCGGGCATGGGAGTTGAATTGAAGCGCGCTAATGTTGAGCGTTTTGCAGCATAAAGAGGGAGGAGAAGATGTCCGCGAGTCGCGTTCCGCTTGTCGCATCGGGGGAGCTGAAACAATCATGGCGGAATCGTTCACAGAGCGTTGATGCTGCCGCATTGGAGAAAAGTCTACGGCAGGTAATAAGCGGCGAAGTCCGGTTCGATGCCGGAAGCAGGGCGCTTTACGCCACCGATGGGTCTAACTATCGGCAAGTTCCCATCGGGGTTGTCATTCCCAAATCCAAAGAGGACGTTATCGCGACCGTCGCTGCATGCCGCACGTTCGGTGCGCCACTCTTGTCACGAGGCGGGGGCACGAGCCTGGCAGGACAGTGCTGCAATGTTGCGGTTGTCATCGACTGGTCGAAATATCTTCACCATATCGTCGAGCTGAACCCACAACAGAAATATGCTCGCGTCCAGCCGGGGACGATCTGCGACACGCTCCGAAATGCTGCAAAGCCTCACACATTGACTTGGGGGCCAGACCCAGCCACGCACGACCACTGTACGTTCGGCGGCATGCTCGGCAACAACTCCTGTGGTGTTCACGCGCAAATGGCGGGCAAAGCGGGAGAGAACGTGCTCTCCATGGACATCCTTCTTTACGACGGCACGCAAATGACGGTCGGGTCGATGGATGAACAGCAACTTGAAGCAAAGATTGCTCAAGGTGGCCGGGAAGGTTCCCTCTATGCGCAGCTCAAGTCGCTCCGCGACCGATATGCCAAGCTGATACAAGACAGATATCCGCACATCCCGCGGCGAGTTTCAGGATATAGCCTTGACCATCTGTTGCCCGGCGACGACGGACGCTTTAACGTTGCGCGAGCCCTCGTAGGGAGCGAGAGCACATGCGTCACAATTCTGGAGGCGCAAGTCCGGCTCGTCTACAGCTATCCCAAGCGAGTCCTCCTGGTTCTTGGCTATCCAAGCATTTACGAATCGGGTGATCACGTTCCGAAAATTCTTGAACACAAGCCCATCGGTTTTGAGGGCATCGACAACTTTCTGATCAACAACGTGAAAAAGAAAGGCATGCCCCAGGTCGATGACCTGTCCATCCTTCCTGAGGGGAAGGGATGGCTTGTAGTGGAGTTTGGTGCAGGCACAATCGAAGAAGCGGAGCAACAAGCGCGAGCCGCTATGTCTGCTCTCGATGGATCGGGCGCACCATCGATGAAGCTGTTTGTCGACGAGGCCGAACAGCAAAAAGTATGGGACGTTCGTGAGGCTGGACTCGGGGCCACGGCATTCGTCCCAGGCGAACCACTGACCTGGGAAGGATGGGAGGACTCGGCAGTGCCTCCGGAAAAAGTCGGAGGCTATCTCCGTGATTTGTGCCGGCTCTACGAGAAATATGAATATCGGTCCGCGCTCTACGGACATTTCGGACAGGGCTGCATTCATTGCCGGGTCAATTTCGATCTCATGAGTGAGTTCGGAATTCGCAAGTGGCGTTCCTTCATGGAAGAAGCCACCGATCTTGTGACCAGCTACGGAGGATCGATCTCCGGCGAGCACGGCGACGGGCAATCGAAAGCCGAATTTCTCTACAAGATGTTTGGCACCGAGTTAATCGAGGCGTTCCGGGAATTCAAATCTATCTGGGATCCTGACGGGAAGATGAATCCGGGAAAGATCGTCGATCCCTATCGCATCGATGAGAATCTGCGCCTGGGAGCCGACTATCACCCTTGGGAGCCTCGAACATATTTCAAGTTTCCCGACGACCATGGCACTTTTGCGCACGCGGCTTTGCGCTGCGTGGGAGTGGGAAAGTGCCGCCGTGAAAATGGCGAATGTGCCCGAGCTACATGGTCACACGCGAAGAGATGCATTCGACTCGGGGCCGGACCCACTTGCTATGGGAGATGTTGCAGGGCGATGTCATTCGCGATGGATGGCGCGACGAGCATGTAAAGGAAGCGCTCGACCTTTGCCTGGCGTGCAAGGGTTGCAAAGGGGACTGTCCCGTCAATGTGGACATGGCAACGTACAAGGCGGAATTCCTCGCGCACTATTGGGAAGGACGAGTTCGTCCCATTCATGCTTATGCATTTGGATGGATCGACAAGTGGGCGCGTCTTGCATCGATCGCGCCCGGATTTGCCAACCTGTTTACTCAATTGCCCGGCGTGCGCGATCTAGCCAAAATGATGGTGGGCGTTCCACACCAGAGACAAGTTCCTGCCTTCGCGGCGCAAACGTTCCAGTCGTGGTTTCACAACCGCCAGTTACGTCCCGGCACGGGCCCCAAAGTGCTTCTCTGGGCCGACACATTCAACAACTACTTCATGCCGGAAACAGCACGCGCGGCGGTAGAGGTTCTGGAACACGCGGGTTGCGAAGTCGAGGTCCTGGGTCAGCATCTGTGCTGCGGCAGGCCGCTCTACGATTACGGTTTTCTCGATATGGCCAAGTCTTATCTGCGCCGCAACCTGACCGCGCTTGCTCCGCATATGCTTGCCAACACGCCGATCGTCGTTCTGGAGCCAAGTTGCTGTTCGGTATTTCGCGACGAGATGTGCAACTTGTTTCCTGAATCGGTCGAAGCAAAGCAAGTTGCCGAAAACACCTTTACCCTCTCGGAATTTTTCGAAAAGAAGTTGCCTGATTACCAGCCTCCAAAGGTCAACCGCAGCGCCATTGTCCAAGGTCATTGCCATCAGAAGGCGGTGATGCGGATGAAGGACGAGAAATCATTGATGAAAAAGATGCACCTCGATCACCGCGTATTGGAGTCAGGCTGCTGCGGCATGGCAGGGGCATTCGGTTACGAAAAGGACAAGTACCGGGTTTCGATCGCTTGCGGTGAGCGATCGCTATTGCCCGAAGTGCGCAAGGCTCCGGTGTCTACCATCATCATGGCCGACGGTTTCAGTTGCAAAGAGCAGATTGCGCAAGAAACCAATCGCCACGCGCTGCATTTGGCAGAAGTGCTGAGATTGGGTCTCGGGATTGGGGAAAACCACTTTGCAACCATGTATCCCGAAAGATACTTTGTGCAGCCTCGGCAAAAGGCACAGAAGACATCGATGGCACGGGCTGCTGTCATCGGCGGCTTAGCATTGACCATGCTGGGCCTGGCATGGCTGAAAAGAAGGCGGTCATGAGCATGGTCGAACTGTCTGTTTGTTCGTTTGACGTTCGTTGGAGCGTATGGACAATCATCATTTCAGATCGTTGGCCAAAATCAGTCCTCGCCCGAAGACTATCTACTGCAGCCAAGGGCGGGCTGTGCTGGCAACCGATCTTGACGGTTTGATTCAAGATTTTCCGAGGCATGGCTTATTCGTCGGTGAGACTCGGCTCTTATCACGCTATCAATATTTTGTGGATGGCAAGGTGCCGCAAACCGTGGCGGTGTCAAATGTGGAACAGCATTCGTGGCTCGGATATTACATCAGCTCTGCTCCAGGCGCTAAGTGGAAGAAAGACACAGGTTCGGGCGAGATGGAGGAGTCGTCAGAAGAAACCATCGAGCTGAAAGTATCTCGTACGGTTGGTTTTGGCGTTCATGAAGACATTGACTTCACCAATTTCACGCAGAGAGTAGTGCACTTCACTTTTGAAATTGAACTCGACAGTGACTTCGCGGACCAGGCAGAAGCCTTTGGGCGAAAGCAACACGGAAAGTTAACGCGACGATGGCGTCGATTGTCCTCGCGACACGCACAATTGGTATATGACTATCGCGCTTCCCACCGCTACTCACATCAGGGGAATCGTGGCGTCGCGCATATTCATCGGGGATTGATCGTCAGCGTTGAAAAGGCGGGTTCGCCAGTGTCTTTCCGCGGCTCTCGGCTGCGGTTCGATGTGCGCCTTAAAGCGCACGAATCCTGGCATACCTGCATCAAGTTCATTCCGGTGTTCGACCGACAGCCGATGCCGCCGTTGTATGGCTGTCATCAATTCTTCAGGACACGCAATCAGTTGGATCGCAAACGAGAGATCTTCCTGAACGAGTCCACTCAATTCAGAACTGACGAGGTGCATCCGGAACTTGCATCCGTTGTCGAGTCGGCATTGCTGCAGGCGACCGATGATTTGTCCGCCCTGCGGCTCCCCGATCTCGATCACGGAGACCGCTCGTGGGTGACGGCAGCGGGTCTTCCGATTTACGTCGCGCTGTTTGGCCGCGACACTCTCACCGCTGGGTGGCAGGCGTCCCTTCTCTCCACGTCGATGGCGAATGGGGCGTTGCACGAACTGCCCAAGTGGCAGGGGAGAGTCGAAAATGACTGGCGGGACGAGCAGCCCGGCCGCATGTTGCACGAAGCCCATACCGGTCCGCTGGCTACGCTAAATTACAACCCCCGTTCCCGTTACTACGGCGCCGCGACTACATCGTCGTTTTATCCTGTCGTGTTGTCCGAGCTGTGGCACTGGACCGGGGACAAAAGCGAAATCAAGTCTCTGCTCGAACCGGCACTGCTTGGCCTGCAATGGAAGGACAAGTATACCGATCGGTTCGGAGATGGCTTCTACGACTATCAGACGCGTTCGAAGCAAGGCAATCGGAATCAAGGATGGAAGGACTCCGGAGATGCCATCGTTTACGAAGATGGCCGCGAGGTCGATCCGCCGATCTCGACTTGCGAAGAGCAAGCGTTCGTGTACGTAGCCAAACTTCGTATGTCGGAGATGTTGTGGTTCATGGGCGACCGCGAATTGGCCCGCCGTTTGTTCCACGAAGCGTCGGAGTTGAAGAAGCGTTTCAACGATCGTTACTGGATGCCCGACAAGAGCTTCTTCGCTCTTGGGTTGGATGCGAAACGGCAGCAAATCAAATCAATCAGTTCTGACCCCGGTCACTTGCTGGCATGCGGCATCGTTCACAAAGAATTGGCGAGACCCGTAGCGCGCCGACTCCTGCAGGATGACATGTTTAGCGGTTGGGGCGTCCGCACGCTTTCGTCGGATCATCCGGCCTATGATCCTTACAGCTACCACCGGGGTTCGGTCTGGCCAGTCGAGCATGGCAGCTTCGCCATGGGCATGATGCGCTTCGGCCTGATTGAAGAGCTTCACACCATCGCACGCGCAATCTTTGAAGTCAGTACGCTGTTCGACTATAACCGCCTTCCGGAGTGTTTCAGCGGTCATCCTCGGGATGATGAACACCCATTCCCGGCGCTTTATCCGAAGACAAACTGGCCGCAAGCCTGGTCGGCGTCGAGCGTGTTTGCGATTTTGCAGGCCATGTTGGGCATCTATCCTTTTGCCCCAACCAATTTGCTATTGCTCGATCCGCACTTGCCCGACTGGCTCCCGGAAATCTTCCTACGCAATCTGCACGTCGGCGACGCGGTGGTGAGCATTCATTTCTATCGAAAAGGCAAGGGCACGCACTTCGATGTGCTCGAAAAGCGCGGACGTTTGCACGTCTTACGCCAGCCGAGTCCCTGGTCGCTAACGGCAGGCGCTGCAGAGCGCATTAAAGATGTGATGGAGAGTTTGATCCCATGAATCGCCGCTCACAATGCATTCGGCTCGAATATGAGCCATTCTCGAGGAAGATCAGCGCTCGCTAAATTCATTCAGTACGGAGGTGCAAACTGAAAAATCCAATCGGTCAGAAACGCTGGGCGATTGCGGAAGGCTACATTCCGAAATCCAGCCACGGACCCGAACCTGAGATGACAAGCCACGAAACCGCTTGTTTGCTCAACGCATCGGATCAAGACGCGCACGTCCAGATAACGGTCTACTTTTCGGACAGAGAACCGGCCGGTCCCTATCAAGTGATGGTGCCCGCAAATCGGACAAACCACCTGCGATTTAACGACCTAAAGGATCCTGAGCCAATTCCGCGAGGGACCGACTATGCAAGCGTCATCGAGTCCGATGTCCCGATTGTCGTACAACACACTCGACTCGACTCCCGGCAGAATGCCAACGCATTGCTTACGACCATCGCATACGCAGGAGTGGAGTGACTGAATTAACAGAACAGGATTACCGGGATGCCGAAAACGTTTATCGTCGGCGACCACGTGCGGTGGAATTCCGGGCCGGACGAGGCAGTGGAGTCATCATCAAGAAGCTCACGCATGATACGAAGTTCAAAGGTTAACCTCTCTGGACCGTCCGCAGGGCCGAGTTGTAACGGAAAATACTCTTCTGCACTCAATCAAAGAGACATCAAACAGCTGAAGCGCTCATGGACGCGCCATCTAATCCAAAAAACACCGGAACAGAGCGCTCGTGAAAGGTGGATACGACATGCGAGCAAACAAGCCAGGAACAAAAATTCTCGTAGACGGTGGCGATCCCGACCAAACTCTGCAGATAAAGAAACTGATTGGTTTCGTCGATGGACAAACTACGAATCCTAGCCTCATCGCGAAAAATCCGGAGGTGCAACAGTTGCTCGCGTCCGGTCATCGGCTGAACACAGAGGAGCAGAAAGGCGCGTATAAGAAGATCGTTCAAAGGATCTCTCCACTCGTCGGGACTGCAGGCGTTTCAATTGAGGTCTTCGCCGACCTGGATACGACAGCCGAGCAGATGGTCGCTCAGGGACAAGAAATGTTCTCCTGGATTCCGAACGCTTACATCAAGTATCCCTGTACTCATGAAGGCTTGCGGGCGGCACATGTATCAGTGGAACACGGCATTCGCGTCAATATGACATTGTGCTTCTCGCAAGATCAAGCTGCGGCTGTATACGCGGCAACAAGAGGCTCGAAGGAGCCAGTCTACGTCTCGCCATTTATTGGTAGGCTCGACGACCTTGGCCAGAATGGAATGGATGTAGTCAGAAACATTCTGAGAATGTATCAGGCAGGAGATCATCACGTGCACGTGTTGGCTGCCAGCATACGACATCTCGATCATCTGCTTTTTTCATTCGCACTGGATGCGGACTTGGCGACCGTGCCTGCCAAAGTGCTGGAAGAATGGGCCGCCCAGGGCACTCCCTTGCCAGACGACAGCTTTGTTTACCATGGGATCGATTCGAAAGGGCAGCACTTGAAGCCGATTGCATACAAGGAACTGGATCTCAATGCTCCGTGGGAGAGTTTTGATGTTCGTCACGAACTGACCACAAAAGGAATTAAACAGTTCGTTGCGGACTACGAAAGCACTTTGCGTAAAACAGCTTGACTCCCCTTGGAAGGAACCCAGCGTAAGGGAAAGAAGAGAACCGTGCAGAAACTAAAGTACATCATTTTGGGTGGCGGCATGGTTGCCGGCTACGCAGCTAAAGAATTGGCTAGTCGTGGCTTGACGTCCGGAGAACTGGCAATTGTTTCGGCCGATACTGCATTCCCTTATGAGCGTCCGCCTCTTTCAAAGGGTTTTCTCTCGGGCAAAGATAACGAGACAAGCATTCTCATCAATGGCCCGGAATGGTACCGAGAACACGGGATCGAGGTGCGACTCAATACAGTCATCGAGTACATCGATCCTAATAAAACGCTGTTGCGCAGCAGTTCGGGAGAGGAATTTGAGTGCCAGCATCTATTGTTGGCCACAGGTGCTCGAGCAAGGAAACTCGATTGCCCTGGAAACGACCTTGGGAACGTCTACTACCTACGCTCGCTGAAGGATTCCGAAACCATTCGATCCAGGAGTGCGAGCACCAAAGAGGCGGTCATCATAGGTGGTGGATTTATCGGCATGGAAGTTGCGTCTGTGCTGGCCCAGAAAAGCATTCAGACTACGCTGGTAATTCGCGAGGATCGAGTCTGGAGCCGTGTCTTCACCCCGTTAATGTCAGCCTTTTTTGAACAGTATTACACCGCACGCGGAGTGCGGATTGTGAAACAGGCGCGCGTAGCTTCACTTGAGGGAAAGGGTACGGTTCAGGCCGTGCTCCTCGGCGATGGCAAGAAAATTTCTTGCGACTGTGTCGTTGTTGGCGTAGGTGCGGTCCCGGTTACGGAACCCGTGGAGAAGGCTGGACTCACAGTGGATAACGGAATTGTCGTGAACGAATATTTGGAAGCCAGCCGTGCCGGTGTCTACGCGGCGGGCGACGTTGCAAATTATCCTGACACGATTTTCGGCAAGCGGCGACGTGTGGAGCATTGGGACAATGCTGTTTCCCAAGGTCAGCATTGGACGCGAGTTGTCCTTGGAGAACGGCAACCCTTTGTGCATGTTCCGTATTTCTTTTCCGATGTTTTCGATCTCTCCTATGAACTGTGGGGCGACCCAGCAGGCGCAAACGAGATCGTGGTTCGTGGGGACTCAAACACATCCAGCTTTAGTGTTTGGTGGCTCAAGAACAATCGAATGGCGGCAGCATTTGTCATGAATCGTCCCGACGAAGAAAGACAGGTAGCACCGGAATGGATTAAGTCGAGCCAAACGGTCTCACGGGAGCGTTTATCGGACAAAAAAAGAACCATTCTCGAAGCTATATCAGGCTAAGAACTGCCGTTTCAATCCCGGAGCACGTTGCATGGACGACATACGACTAAGATGCTGGCGGCGGCGTTCCCGCTCGGCGTGCGATAAGCCACCCGCACGGTTCCCACCGTCCTTGTCCGCCGGCTCGCGTCTGTACAATAGCCACGGTGGCGGAAATCAGGGTTGACCACGCTCAGACGCTGGCGAAGGTCCAGATCTTCTCTGGGCTCACGGAATCTGAACTAGCTTTCCTGGCCCAGCGTTCGGTGCCTCGCCGTTTTTCTCCGGGCGAAACCGTTTTCAGCGAGGGCGAGCCGTGTGCGGGACTATATGTCGTCGAGTCTGGCCACCTGCGCATCTTCAAAAGTTCCGCGGGTGGACGTGAACAGGTTCTCAGTATCGATGGGCCAGGCAGCTCGGTCGCAGAGCTCCCGGTCTTCGATGGGGGAAACTACCCAGCCTCTGTGACCGCGGTCGACGACGCCACACTTCTGTTTGTCAGTAAACAAGACTTTCAGGCGCTCTGCCTGGCTCATCCTCAAGTTGCGCTCAAAGTGCTGCGCGTGGTCGGTGCCCGGCTGCGACGGCTGGTGGGGATCATCGAAGAGCTTTCATTTACCACCGTGCGGCACCGGCTGGCTTCGTTCCTCTTGCGCCTTGCCCGAACTGAAGGCAAGCGCACGGCTGACGGAGTGGAAGTCACTTTGCCGGTCAGCAACCAGGAATTGGCATCGCAGATCGGAACCGTGCGCGAGCTGGTTTCCCGGAATCTTTCCCGCTTCCAATCCGAAGGATTGGTAAGCATCGATGGACGCAGCGTGATCATTCACGACCTGAAGGCTTTGGAAGCTGAACTCCGGTCTGCCGAATAGCCGCCTGAGACCTCCCAACCTCAAGTCTGACGGCTTCTTGCGGTCGCCGTGACAAAAGTCATCGGCACGCTGCCGATCTTCCACTACCTTCAGGTCAAGCGCACCGTAATAGGGAAGAATGTGCTGCCGAGGAGGATGCGATGAGCGTGACCACCGAGAAAACTGTGCGGGAATTGGCCCTGGAAAACCCTGCCGCAACCCGGGTCTTTGAGAAGCTGGGCATCGACTATTGTTGTGGCGGAAATCGGTCTTTGGAACAAGCCTGCCACGTGGCTAATCTTCCAGTCGATCAGGTCCTGGATTCCATCGAAATGGCAGAACAGACAACGCGAGCAACGCAGAAGATCCATGACTGGCAAAGGGAGCCACTGAGCGATTTGGTCACCCACATCAAGGGTGCTCATCACAAGTACACGCGCGAGGAGATCGCCCGCCTCGGTCCTTTGCTTGAGAAGGTGTGCTCGGTCCACGGCAAGAACCATTCCGAGTTGCTGCACATTCGTGCAAGCTTTGCCGGGCTGGCACAGGAACTGACCATGCACATGATGAAGGAAGAGATGGTGTTGTTTCCCCACATCGTCAGGATGGAGGAGGCTGTCATTCAGAATGAGCCCATCCTGCCGCCGCCTTTCGGCAGCGTGCAAAACCCGGTTTCGATGATGGAGCAAGAGCACGACTCCGCTGGTGCTGCATTGCGGGCCATGCGCCAGGCGAGTGGTGGTTACGCCGCTCCACCCGATTCATGCATCAGCTACCAGACGCTTTACAAAGCTCTGGCGGAATTCGAAGCGGATCTGCACCTACACATTCATCTTGAAAACAACATCCTGTTTCCGCGAGCGATCGCGATGGAACAGGCGCAATAACCGACTCGAGATCGTGACTTCGGTCACAGCCTGCCCCTGTCCAATCACTGGGCGGCTCCGATCTAGTTACGCCGCACAAGTTCGAACACCC
>QIAS01000016.1:14836-16259 GCA_003225615.1 Acidobacteriota bacterium
ATTCGCCGGTACGATCACCTTTAGAAGGTACACGAAGGAAAACTAAGCCTCTTACGCCAATAACTGCGCCAAAATAATTTTGGCAATCATCGCGGCGGGGTAGATGCTCGCATAGGCGACATACGTATTTTCAGACTTCGTCAGATTGCTAGCGAATGCTAGACAAGCCGGCTGGGTCTGAAGGCCGGCGACAAATCCAAGCATTGAATCCAGGGGGATCTTCAGGAACTTGTATCCGACCACCAGCCCGACCAGCGTGACCGCGAAAGTAAGCACTGCGCCTGCTGCCAACAATTGCATTCCATTGGAACGCATGGTTTGAACAAACGCGAATCCCGCTTTGGTGCCAATGCCCGCAAGAAACAGCAGCAGCCCAATCTGGCGAAGCGTCAGGTTAGCGCTCACCGGTATTACCCAGGCGATTGATCCGGTACGCTCGACCCTGCCGAGAATCAACGCGACCAGCAGCGGGCCGCCTGCCAGGCCCAAGTGAACTTTCGTCCCACCCGGGATTGGTATGGGCAGCATTCCTGCCAATACGCCAAGCACCATGCCCAGCGCTACCGACCCGAAATCCGTCTCTGCCGTTCCGCGAATTGAGTCACCAAAGAATTTTGCGATAGCTGCGAAGTTTTCTTTGCGAGTCAGTACGCGGATGCGGTCTCCAAATTCCAATCGGGTCTCCCCACTCGGCACAACATCCACATCGCCGCGGCGCAGGCGCGTAATCGTGGCAGAAAGGCGGGTTTGCAGGTTCAGGTCTCGGAGTGGCCGTCCCACCACCTCTTTGCTCGACACAAATACGCGCCGGAAGTCCAGTTGGGAGCGGTCCCGCTCAAGATGCTGCTCGGTGGGCTCCCCAAAGATCTCCCGCGCTTGCTGAAACGATTCCTCGTCTCCCACGATGGCCACCACGTCATTTTCCGATAACACGGTCTCGGGCTCAACCAGATCCACACGACCGCCATGCTGGACACGACTGATCACAAACCCGGGGTTATCGTGCGCCTGGAGAAGTTCAGCCACGGTGCGTCCGATTACATTCCGATTCTTGACGGTGAAGTCGCGCACCTGGATTTCCGGCTTTTCCGGTGGCTTGAAGTCTGCCTTGGTAAGCCTGCGCGCCAGCTCAAAGCAGAGCAGGACGCCGATAACGCCAATCGGATAGCAGATGCTGTAGGCGACTACAGGCTCGTTATATAACTCGCGCAGTTGATCTTCGCTTAGCTTCTGGGCACGCCCGCGATCACGAAGCCGTTCGCGCACCGCCGCCAGGGCCGGAGTGTTGGTCAGTGCCCCGGTGAAGAGACCGGCCGTGCGCGGCCCGGAGAGATGCAGAACGGCGCCAATTCCCATGGTCAGGCCCGCTGCGAATACGAGGATCGCCAATCCGAAAGCCGTGTTCCGGTAGCCTTGCTTGCGA
>QIAS01000016.1:16304-18660 GCA_003225615.1 Acidobacteriota bacterium
CTAGGGATTACTTCAGGCAGCGCGATAGCCGGGCTGATGGAGCCTACCGCGAGCCCCATAAACAGCACGCCCGCCACACCCGGGCGGAAACCGAAGAAGTTCAATTCTCCCAGCAGGTATCCCAGCCCAATCACAATAAATAACGTGAGGATAGGAGAATCCGCGAGTATGGAGGCCACGGACATCGGCTTGACGGATCCAAGCATATCAGCGCAGTCCTTATAGTTTTGTGCGCCGCGTCACCCCATCTCTGTATCCTGTGACCTTTGCTTGCAGGGTCACTCTCGAGAGCGTAAATTGGTGGGCTGAGAATTTCACTCGCTCAACGGAGGAAGTTCGTGAACTTTATTCGCAGTTTTCGCGCGTGGGCAATTATGACTGCTTTGTTAGTCTCGGCAGTTCTGGCGCAACAAACGAAGCCCGGCCTGCTCAGCAGCGATGAACTAAAGAAGGTCGCTCCCAAAGACTATTTCTTCCGCGGCCAGTCTGCCCCGGTGCAGCTTCGCAATTCTGGGGGCATTCGCGCCGAAGGCGACAAGCTGGTGCTGGCGGCGCTGGTAGACAATTCCGGATATGCGGCCGACATCAAGGCGAGGTATCAGGGAATGTTCATCACAGAAGTAAAACTCGATATATCGAAGGTTCAAGCCTCTCGCCGGGCGAATACGGATTCGGGTTCACCAACGATGGCAAGTTCGTAGTGATGGATGTCGGCGCCAATGATGTACTCTCGGTCGCGGCCAAAACTGATGACAACTTGCATCGCCCAGTCCCTTTGAAAATAGCCGAAGAAGGAGGCGCATACCGGCTCTACGCGGGCAAGAGGTGGGTGAGCATCAAAGTGCAATGAAGGATGTACAAATTTCAGGCCTGAATATCTGGCGTTCCGCTAGTGAGCCAGGGTTTTAAGCGAACCCATCACCAGGGTGATCCCAGCCCGTTTGCGCAATTCCGTAAGTAGCGCATGGGCCGCGTTGAGATATGTCTTGTTCGAATCCGACGTATCCCCCCAAACCGCGTCGTAGACAATCTGCGCGGCTTCTTTTAAATCCATGTGCAGAGCAGCTTCCATGAGATCGGAGCGCTCTTGCTCCTTGGTGTAGCAACTCTGGCAAACCGCCGCCGGCTCGTATGCTCCCTGATGGTTTTCTTCCAGGCCGCAGCGGAAGCTCGCTGCCGCGTTAATCTGCATATGCGCCGAGTAGATCTGCGATTTGAACTCCCGCAAAAACCGCTCCCGCTCCTCTTCCAGCGTGGTGATGTCAGGGGCTGTCTCGCTTGCCAATGAAGTCATTTTAGAAGCGGCCACCTCAACCCTCTCTGCCGATTTGCATACCGGGCACGCCGTTAGATCTGCGGTGTAGTATGTCCTGCAGTTCGCGCAAGGAAGTCCGTAACCCACACGCTTCAGAGCGGGTTCCACTGGTGTGGCCGAACGCCGAACAGGGCGTTCCGCCCTCCTGACGTCGCTGCCGGGGTGAAAAGAAGCATGTACCGGAGTGTGAGTATTCACCGGGGTTCTTGGTCTGCTGGACTCCATAATATTTGCTCCCAGATTTAGGAACTTCGGCCCATTTTACGGGCGATTCCGCCATGATCGCAGGCACTGCAGTGCTGGTCAGACACTGGCCACATGTACAGTGCATCCGTTGTGCCAATTTCAGCCCACTACAAACAAAGGAGTTGCGGATTCACCTTGTCTGCTTCCGCCGCGTCACTCCGGAACGAATTTCAAAATGAGATGAGACGCTGCAACTTCAGCGCGCGTTCGATTTCATCAATTTGACCAGTTCGTCCTTCCGCGCACGATACAGGCTTTCTTCCGGCTCCAAATGCGAGGCGATTTCCAACTCCGCCAACGCCTCATCGTAGCGGTTCAAGGTCATCAGGCATGCCGCCAGCGAATAATGATTATCCCCGGTGGATTTCAGCTGCACTGCCAATCGGAACTCTTTCTCTGCCGCCTCAAAATTTTGCACCTGGAATAGAGCCGTTCCGAGGTAATGGTGAGCCAGGTCGGAGTCGGGGCTGAGTGCAACCGCGGTGCGCAGTTCCTTCACTGCTTCTTCATTCTTACCCACAATCAGCAGCGCCTGTCCCAGCACCCGGTGCTCGGCCGATGCCGTTGGCGTCTGACGAATGGCCAGACGCAATTCCGTGATAGCCGCCTGATACTGCCGCTTGACCATGTAAGCCTTGGCCAGACAGCTATGCCCGCCTTGCCACCCGGGATTCATTTGAAACAGTTCGCGCAATTCCGCGATTGCGGCATCATAATCGTCTTTATCGCAGAACGTGCTTCCCAGGTTGCCGCGGATAGAAGCTTCCTCGGGCGCCAGACGTTTGGCTTCACGGT
>QIAS01000016.1:18716-19293 GCA_003225615.1 Acidobacteriota bacterium
CCACCGCCGCGGCTCGGAGATCTCCCATATCCCGCAAGGTGATCCCCATATCGTAATAAGCCCCGGCATTGTCCGGCTCACGCTGCAGCGATTCGTGGAATGCGTGGAGAGCGGCGTCGTAGCGGCCATCTCCATAGAGACCTAGCCCGAGATTCTGATAGGCCTCGGCATTGTTCGGGTCCATGCTCAACGCGGTACGCGCTTCGGCGATTGCATTGTCATCATCATCATCGTGGTAGAAAAGGTACGCCAACCGGGTGTGCGTCTCCGGAAACCCAGGCATCAAGCGCGCGGATTCTGTGAACTCCTCACTAGCTCGTTCCCATTCTTCCTGTTGTTGCAGTACGTAGCCCAAGGCGAAATGCAACGCGCCATTTTGGTAATCGGAGCGGATCAGTTCGCGCAATTCATGCTCAGCATCCGCATATCGTTTCTGATGCGATAACTCAGAAGCCTTGGCAAGAGCAGGTGAACAGCCGACACCTTTGCTGGTTCCCCCCTTGGCGCTCAGAGGGCGCAAACTCTGGATCAGTGCGGCGTCCGCTCCTGCAGCTCGTAGGCACCGCACAGATTCCTC
>QIAS01000016.1:19326-21315 GCA_003225615.1 Acidobacteriota bacterium
TTCCCGCGTTAGTCGGCTGAGCCGGCTGCTCGAAACCCCGCCGGTCAACCACGCCAGTAATTGCGTGCTATTCAGAGGCGTCGCCGGGGATTGCCCGAAAAGAGCGGAGACGAGCATGATCAGGGTGACGAGCACTGCGGAATGCTTGGACTTCACGAGGACTCCTTCGCCTGAGTGGGCGAGTTGCTGCTCTTTGGCAACATAGCCCGCTCAGGTAATCTCAGAAAGGTCACGGAAGTAATGGCCCAGTAGGAAACAGGACTCTCGCGGGAGGGCCCTTCTTTGCGTGTAAGTATCTCTAGATGACTCACATAGCTGCGCCCGCAGCTCCTGGAGTTGAGTTGACGGCGACAGGCGGCTAGGATAACTTGGCTTATACGTGCCTTGGTAAGATTTGGAGGATTGGATGTTTGAAGGACTGTTCCAGCCGATGCATCTGCTGGTGATCTTCTTTATAGCCTTGCTAGTCTTTGGCCCCAAGAAGCTGCCGGAACTCGGCAAGGGGTTGGGCGACGGCATTCGCGCCCTGAAAGAAGGATTGAAGGATCATCCAGCGGAACAGGCAAAAACCGACAGTACGACCAGCAACACCGACGTGAAGAGCTAACAAATCCTGTCTCCGGCCCGCTCATGGGCTCCCACTTCACTGGAGTATTTCCAGCTGGACTATTTGCGCGAGCGCTTTCGCCGGGCGACTTTGGCCGCTTGCTTACCCAAGGCCGTTCTCGTTGATTTCGGCAAATGGGCAATAGTGCGTTTCTTCTTGGCAGCGGCAGCTGCCTGCTTGATGTTTCTTCTAGCTGCAGCTCTTTGTTTAGTGCTAGCCATGAGATTTGCTGGCGAAAACAGGATCAGGCAGCTTGTGGATTGTTTAAAGATTCTTCGCGCATCTCCTGCGCGCTCTCTTCGATCACCTTACTAACTTCCCGCAGAAGCATCCCTTTTTTCTCTACATCCGCTTCCGCTAAGGCCGCCCGGTACAACTCGGCAAAATCTTTGAACTTGGCGGGAATCATACGCCACGCTCCCTACTGGGGTTTCGCCGCACGCTTCGGCATCTGGCAAAAAAGGAGCCCGCTCCGGACGCCTCCACCTGCCAGTGCGGGTGTAAAAGAGCCCCTGCCGGCATAATCACGGCAGGAGCTTTGGCTTGGGGGAAACGCGTCTGGAACAATTCAAAACTGACGAATACCGCGAAACACCCGATCCATGCCATCGGGTATGGACTGTATTTCAGCTCAAGTAATTTCTGTAGGTCGCCGTGGCCCGGGAAGCCGCTGCGCATGGGCGCTCTGGGCGCCCCGCGCCGGTTTGGCTTAGAAATTCCATTTGCTTCCCGCCATCAATTGGAAGAGAATGTGCCCGCACTCGGGCCTGGTCAGGAGCGGCTACCCGCTTGGAAAGCCGCTGTGGGTAAACCATGGACGCCTCGTCGCACGACATCCTTCTGGTAGGTGGCGGAGGCGCAGGGCTGCGCGCTGCCATCGCTGCGGCTGAGGTCAATCCCAAGCTCAGCATTGCCGTCGTTTCCAAGGTCTATCCCATGCGCAGCCACACGGTTTCGGCCGAGGGCGGCGCGGCCGGAGTGGTCAAGCCCGATGACAGCCTCGAAGAGCATGCCTACGACACCATCTCTGGCGGCGACTGGCTATGTGATCAGGACGCGGTGGAAGCTTTCGTTAAGGAAGCTCCCGAAGAATTAATGCAGCTTGAACACTGGGGCTGCCCGTGGAGCCGCGAGCCCGACGGCCACATCGCCGTGCGCGCCTTTGGTGGCATGAAGAAGAGGCGCACCTGGTTCGCCGCGGACAAAACCGGCTTCCACATGCTGCACACTCTCTTTCAGACCACTCTCAAATACGCTCCCATCGTTCGTTATGACGAATGGTTCGTGACCAGGTTGCTCGTGGATGAAGGCCGAGTACAGGGCGTGGTCGCGATTGAGTTGATGTCAGGAAGAATCCAGGCCATTACGGCAAAAGCCGTGAT
>QIAS01000016.1:21357-21554 GCA_003225615.1 Acidobacteriota bacterium
GCCTACCGCGCTGGAGCTCCACTCAAAGATATGGAGTTCGTGCAGTACCATCCCACCGGCCTGCCCTTCACTGGAATTCTTATTACCGAGGCCGCCCGCGCCGAAGGCGGCTACATGCTCAACAAGGACGGCTACCGTTACCTCCAGGACTACAACTTGGGAAAGCCGCAGTCCAAGCCGGTTCTGCGCTCCATGGA
>QIAS01000468.1 GCA_003225615.1 Acidobacteriota bacterium
TGCTCCCACGCGTGAACAGAGCAATCATCATCACCGGAATTCCGATCCCCATGCTTGCGGCAGAGACGAGATAGTAGGCGCCCTTTGTACGGCTCAGAAGGCGGTCCCCCAACCACCCTCCCACCAGCGACGCAATAGTTCCATCGATGGCGATACTCACTCCAAAAAGTTTATTTGCCTGGAACAAGCTGTACCCTCGCATACGGGAGAGAAATGTGGGCATCCACACCAGCAGTCCTCCCTGGGCGAAGGTCATCATTGCCATGCCTAACGTCGCTGTAAGGAATGCCGGATTGCGAATCAAGCGCAGCACATTTTCAATCGTGTCACGAAAGAACCCACGGCTCGCCCTTTCTAACCTTTCGCGTACTGAGTCAAATTGCCCGCGCTCGGGTTCCGGTATAAACAGCATCACTGTAGCCAGCAAAAATCCAGGAACGCCCGCGACGTAAAAAGGCGTGCGCCATCCGTATCGAGTTCCGAAATAGCCACCGATCAGATAACCGAGCGCGAAGCCTACAGGGATTGCCAGATAAAAAACGCCCAGCACCCGGCCACGCTTTGACTCCGGAAAAAGGTCGGCCACAAATGTGGGGGAGATGGTTACAAAACTCGCCTCGCCGATCCCGACCAGCGTGTGCCGGATCAGCAAGCCGTGATAGGTATGCACGAAGGCGGTCAGCAACGTAATCCCGCTCCAAGCAAACGCGCCTAGCGCAATGATGAACCGCCGCGAATAACGGTCGGCCAGCGGTCCCATGAATGGCGCGGCAACGGTGTAGCAGATGAGAAAAACGGTGGTAAGCCGGCCGATTTGTGCGTCGGTGACGTGAAACTCTGCCTGAATCAGGGGCTGGACTGCATTCAGCACCGTGCGATCGATGTAGTTAAGCAGATTCAGCGCGGTCAGAACGGCCAGCGCAGTCCGAGGATAAAGGCGGGATTGGCTCACTGAGCGAGTGACTATAACACGGTGCTCTGGACTCGATCCTGCGGGTGTTGCCTACTTGCGTTTTCCATCTTCTGCCCGTGGCCACCGTGCCACCACGACCGTGGATATTCCTCCGCGCGGACGAAACTCGCCTTTCACTTCCGCCCACACCGGCTTGGCCCAGCGCACCACATCGTCGAGCACGCGGTTGACGACGTTTTCCTGAAAGATCCCCAGGTTGCGGTAGCACTGCAGGTATTCCTTGAATGATTTGAGTTCAAGGCATTGCTTGTCCGGCATGTAGCGCAGCGTGATGGTGCCAAAATCCGGCAGCCCGGTTTTGGGGCACACGGAAGTAAACTCCGGATCGTCAATCACAATTTCATAGCCGCCGAACTGGTTCGGCCAAGTCTCAATCTCAGGGAGGTTAGCATCCAGACCAGCTTCGGCGTGTTCTGATGTGTAACGCGGTTGTTGCTTGGCCATGAACTATTGTAACCACCGCGCCCGAAAAACATCCAAAGCAACAGGAACTTGGCTGTAAAGGTTTTTTCCACCCGCCCAGTAGGGGGTGCATCTAAACACATCAGGATGAGGACTTTTGCG
Source organism: Acidobacteriota bacterium (assembly GCA_003225615.1). Lineage (GTDB taxonomy): Bacteria > Acidobacteriota > Terriglobia > Terriglobales > Acidobacteriaceae > QIAS01. The sequence goes on from QIAS01000468.1 coordinate 1,538, forward strand.
TCCCGCACGCCACGGCGCGGATGGTAAATTAATAGTTACAACCTTAACCACATGCCATTGAATGGAAAGAACCAGAGTTTCTGGAGCAAGAACCGCGGGCTGACCACGGCTTTGGCGGTTGTGTTGGCGGTGGTGCTGTTTGCTTCGTTCGCCAATCGTCGAGGCGATTCCGTCCTCGTGCGTGCGGCCCACATTCAACGCGGCAATATCCGGAGCGTAGTTTCTACCAACGGAAAAGTAGAGCCGGAGCAGAATTTTGAAGCTCACGCCCCCGCTCCCACCACCGTCAAGCGGCTAATCGTCAAAGAAGGCGATCACGTCAAAAAAGGACAACTACTTCTTGAACTTGATGACGCCGAAGCCCGCAGCCAGGCCGCCCACGCATTAGCACAACTAAAGGCCTCGCAGGCCGACATAAATGCCGTGGAGCGCGGCGGAACTCAGGAAGAGGTCTTTACTCGCAATGCTGAACTGGTCAAGGCTCGCGCCGAGCGTGACGCCACCCAGCGCAATCTCGACGCGCTCCGGATTCTGCAACAGAAGAACGCCGCATCCGCCGGCGAGGTGAAAGACGCCGAAAACAAGCTTCAGGCCGCCCAAGCCGACTTGCAGCTCGTGCAGGAAAAGCAGAAGGACCGTTACTCACGGCCTGAGGTCGCCAAGGTCGAGGCGCAAAAATCGGACGCGCAAGCCGCCTACGATGCTGCCCTGGATATCCTCGCCAAATCCCATATCCGAGCTCCCTTTGACGGCGTGGTGTACACCCTGCCCGTGCGCCAGGGAGTCTTCGTGCAAGCCGGCGAACTGCTGCTCCAGGAAGCCGACCTTTCCAAGGTTCTGATTCGCACCTTCGTAGATGAACCGGACGTGGGTCGGCTTGCCTCAGGCCAGAGAATTGAGGTTACCTGGGACGCG
>QIAS01000469.1 GCA_003225615.1 Acidobacteriota bacterium
CATAAATGACCGGCACGCTATCTTTCCTGATCATGTCATTCAAAGTCACCAAATCCCCAGACATGATCTGCTTCCACTGAGCTTCCAGTGGCGCCGCTTGCTGGCTCAAATATTGAAAAGCCTCGATCTGCTGCTGTGTCGGAGGCGCATCCGCGCTCTCCACACTGTTCTGCAAAGAATGCAGCCGCTCATCGATCCCCACCGGAAAATTCAGATTAGCCTCCGAACTCTTCGCTTTCACTTGCAGCAGCCCCTCTTCCACAGGCGTTATCTTCTTGTCCAACTCCTCTGACGCGGCCACGATCGGCTTGAACCGCGCATTCTCCTCCAACCGCTGCTTCAACGTATGCAGCTGAGTCCGCGCCTCACGGATCTGCTCCACCGTCTCATGCACCTGGCTGATCTGATCGCGTAGTCTCATGTCCAACTCGAACTGCTTCTGCAAATCCGCCAGGGGAGTCTTCACCCGCTCATCGAGCTTCAACTCCAGCGGCACCGTAACGCTCTTGCCATTCGCCGTGAGCCGTACCTGGTAATTACCCGGCAAAGCCAGCGGTCCCCGGTTCGCCCGGAAGCACATGCGGACCCTCATACCGGTAATTCCACGCAAACCTGTTCACCCCCGCTTCGGCCGGGATCTTTTCTGAAGGCGGCTCATAATCCGGCCATTCCGGAGGCGTTTCCGCTTTCTTCTTATCCTTGCTGGAATACTTGCGCACCAGCTTGTTCTGCCCGTCCAGAATTTCCAGCGTCACTTCCTCTTTCGGTGCACTCTTTAAGTAGTAGTAAACAATTGCTCCCGTCGGAGGGTTCTGCCCCACCGGCTGGCGGGTCACAAATCCTTCCGGCCATTGCATGCGATGAGCCACCGCAGGCTTATACAGCACCATCTCGTCATTTCCTGCCTGCGCCAACTGTCGCAGCGGCGTGATGTCATCCAGAATCCAGAACGATCGTCCATGCGTCGCCGCCACCACATCCTCGTTCTTCACCACCAGGTCATGAATCGGGGTATTCGGCAGATTCAACTGCAGCGGCTGCCAGTGCCCTCCATCATCAAACGAAACATAAATGCCTGTTTCCGTCCCCGCGTATAGCAAGCCCTTCTGCCGAGGATCTACCCGCACCGCATGCGCGTACGCCCCATCCGCAATTCCGTCCGTAATCTTTTTCCAGCTCTTCCCAAAATCGTTTGTCTTGTAAACATAAGGTTTCAGGTCGTCCAGCTTGTGCCCGTCAATAGCCACATACGCCGTCCCCGCGTCATGCGGGGAAACCTCAATCAAGCTCACCAGGCTCCACTCCGGAATCCCCTTCGGAGTAACGTTGCTCCAAGACTTTCCCCCATCCCGCGTGATGTGAATCAACCCATCATCCGTTCCGGCCCAGATCAAATCCTTCTGCACCGGCGACTCCGCAATCGTGAACACCGTGTCGTAATATTCGACCGTCGTGTTGTCTTTACTGAGCGGACCGCCCGAAGATTCCTGCTTGCTCTTATCATTCCGCGTCAGATCAGGACTGATCGCCGTCCAACTCATCCCATGATCTGTGCTCTTGAACACCATCTCCCCCGAGGTGTAAATCACATCCGGATTATGTGGAGACAGAACAATTGGCTGTGTCCACCCCAGCCGGTATTTCAAATCCTTCGCCCCGTGTCCCGACGAATCCACCGGCCACACGGTAATGTCTCGCGCTTGGTGGGTCCGCTTGTCCCACTGCGTCAAATACCCACCCCCGGATCCCGCGTACACAATATCCGCGTCCCGCGGATCCGGTACCACATATCCGCTTTCCCCGCCCCCCACGTCATACCAGTGTTCTCGCCCGATGTACCCATCGTCCGTCCGGCTGGCGATTCCCACGGTGGAGTTGTCCTGCTGCGCCCCATACACGTAATACAAAAACTGATTGTCCGCCGCGACGTGATAAAACTGCGCCGTAGGCTGGTTATACTGCGTGCTCCAGGTTTTTCCGCCGTCCACGCTAACCGTAGCCCCGCCATCATTTCCATTGATCATCCGGCTCGAATTTGCCGGATCAATCCACAATCCATGATGGTCCCCATGCGGCGCCGGCAACAAAGCCAGGCTCTTCCCGCCATCGGTTGACCGGAACATCCCCGTGTTCAGCACGTACACCGTGTCCAAATTCCGCGGATCAGCAAAAATATGAGTGAAATACCAGGCCCGCTGCGTCAGCCGCTGATCGTCATTAATCTTCGTCCAAGTCTCGCCGGCATCATCCGAGCGATACAACCCATTCTCCTTCGCCTCAAAAAGCGCATACACCCGATTCGAATCTGCCCCCGAAACCGCCACTCCAATTCGCCCCAGAATTCCCGCCGGAATGCCCTTCCCCTCCAAACGCTTCCAACTGTTTCCCCCGTCCACCGACTTATACAAACCGCTCCCGGGTCCGCCACTGCTCAAACTCCACGGCGTCCGTTGCGCCTCCCACAGAGCCGCAAAAAGCACATTCGGATTCCGCGGATCAAAAGTCAGATCAATCGCTCCAGTCTTCTCATCTTTGAAAAGAATCTTCTCCCAGCTCTTTCCCCCGTCCATAGACCGGAATACCCCCCGATCCGGATGCGGCCCATAAGCATGTCCCAGCGCCGCCACGTACACCACATCCGGATTCCTCGGGTGCACCAGCACCCGCGCAATATGCTGCGTATTGTTCAATCCAATATGCGTCCAGGTGTTTCCCCCATCGGTGGACTTGTACATTCCATTGCCATAAGAAATATTCCCCCGAATGCACGACTCTCCCGTCCCCACATAAATCACATTCGGATTCGAGTCCGCGACGGCAATCGCGCCCACCGATGAAATCGGCTCCTTATCGAAAAGCGGACTCCACGTACTCCCGCCGTCAATAGTCCGCCAGACTCCGCCCGCCACCCCGCCGAAGTAATAGGTATAAGGATCACCCACCACCCCGCTGACCGCCAACACCCGCCCCCCGCGATAAGGGCCAATCGACCGCCACTTCATCCCCTTAAAAGAATTCTCGTTGTACGGCTGCCCCCAAACCGCACCTGCGAGCAAAATGAATGCTGCAAAACTCAAACTCAGGGAAAAGTAATGACTGCGTCTGGACTTCATTAGAGCCTCCACGT
>QIAS01000470.1 GCA_003225615.1 Acidobacteriota bacterium
GCTACCGCACCGTGGCACTTCCTAACGCCGTCGATGTGGATGCGCTAAGAGCTCTACAGGCTGCTATGTCTTTTCAAGCCGTCGCGGCCTGATGAACCTGACTTAATTGCGGTGACGATCTGTTGATCGGGGGGCGTATGCCGCAGGAGTTTCAACGCGTAGCCATCGTCAATCGCGGCGAGGCCGCGATGCGCTTCATCCACGCAGCACGGGAGTTCAATCTCGAACGCGGAACATCGTTGTGTACGATCGCGCTCTTCACCGAGCCCGACCGTCATGCCATGTTCGTCCGCGAGGCGGACGAGGCAATATCTCTCGGCCCCGCGCAGATCATCGATCCCGGCACTCATTCCTCCAAGAGCAGTTACGTGGACTATGGCCGGCTGGAACGAGCGCTGGTAGCGGCTCGGGCCGACGCCGTCTGGGTCGGATGGGGCTTTGTCGCTGAGCAAGCTGAGTTCGCGGATCTTTGCCGCGAGCTCGGCATCGTCTTCATCGGCCCGAGCGCTGATGTGATGCGGCTGCTGGGCGACAAGATCAATTCCAAACTTCTCGCGGAGCAAGCCCAGATACCGGTAACGCCCTGGAGTGGTGGGCCGGTGGAAACGCTTGCGGACGCCTGCCGCCATGCTGAGCGCATCGGCTATCCCCTGCTCGTCAAAGCCACCGCCGGTGGCGGCGGTCAGGGCATCCGCGTTGTCCATTCCCCGAACGAGCTGGCAAATTGTTTTGAGAATGCGCGCTCTCAGGTATTTAAAGCCTTTGGAAACCCAACTGTTTTTCTTGAACAACTAGTGCAGCGAGCGCGCCACGTCGAAGTGCAAATTATCGCCGACCACTACGGAACCACGTGGGCTTGCGGCGTGCGTGACTGCACCATCCAACGACGCCATCAAAAAATCCTCGAAGAAGCGCCCTCGCCGGCACTTACCGCGGAGCAAGATCAGGCGCTACGCGACGCGGCAGTGCGCTTGAGCCAAGCGGCCCACTATAGCAACGCGGGCACCGTGGAATTTCTGTACCAGCCGGAAACCCAGAAGTTCTCGTTCATGGAAATGAACACGCGGTTGCAAGTCGAACATCCGGTAACGGAGTGCACTACCGGGCTCGATCTGGTCAAGCTTCAACTTCATGTTGCGATGGGCGGCCACCTGGAAGGAGAGCCGCCGCGCGCCCACGGCCATGCGATCGAAGTGCGCCTGAATGCTGAAGATCCAGACAACCATTTTGCCGCGGCCCCCGGCAGCATTGCGCGCTTCAGGATTGTGACCGGGCCTGGAGTACGCGTGGACACCGGCATAACCGAAGGCGATGCTGTCGCGCCGGAGTTCGACTCGATGATTGCCAAAATCATCGCCTATGGTCAAAACCGCAAAGAGGCGCTGGCCCGGCTCCAACGCGCGTTGCGCGAAAGCGTGGTCGTCATCAAGGGCGGGACCAGCAACAAAGCGTTTCTTCAACAACTCCTGAGTCGTGCCGAGGTACAGCGGAGTGAGGTAGATATCGGATGGCTGGACCGCCTGGCAGCGAACGGCGAACATCTCTCCAGGCGCTTTGCCGACGTGGCCCTGTTGGCTGCGGCCATCCAGTCCTACGATGCTGAGCTGGCCGTGGAACAGGCGCAATTCTATGCGTCGGCCGTGCGCGGACGGCCGCAAGTCCGCAGTGAAGTAGGCCGAAGGGTGGAACTCCGGTATCGCGGACAGGCATATTCACTAAAAGTTTATCGCTTGGGCCGCCAAGAGTACGTTGTGGAGACCGATGAGTCCCGCATTCCTGTCCGCATCGAGACGTTGGGTCAGTTTGAGTATTGGTTTACTGCTTTTGGACGAAGCTTCCACCTGGTGTCCGTTTTCCAAGGTGTAAATTACCGCATCGAGGTAGATGGCGTCCCCCATCGCATTGACCGGGATGACGGTGGCGTGGTGCATGCCCCGGCCCCGGCAGTGGTCGTCTCCATTGCGGTAAAGCCGGGTGACACGGTTTCAGTTGGAGATCGCTTGGCCGTGCTGGAAGCCATGAAAATGGAGATGGCGGTCGTCGCTCCATTTTCTGGAAAAGTCCGGCACGTGATGATCATACCCAATGTGCAGGTAGATACCGGAGCCCCGCTCCTTCAGATCGAACCTGCGGCAGATGAGAATGCGGTAGTAGCCACAGATCGAGTGGTTCTCGGTGCGTCGCGCACTTCGGCTGGAAACGGCAAAGCCACTCCTTCGAGCGGCTACGAAAATCTCGAAGTACTCCGCCAGTTGATGCTGGGCTTTGACGTAGATCCTAAGCACACGGCGCGGCTGCTCGCTGAATGGACCCGCAATTCGCCGACGGATAGCGAGGAAATCAGGCAGCTCGAAGAAGAAATTCTCAACATCTTTGTCGATATACGTTCACTGTTCCAGCGGCAACCCACCCTCGACGATCCGAATAGCGGCGGAGAAGCGCCCAGCGCCGAGGCCTACCTCTTTTCCTATTTGCGCATGCTCGAAACCTGCGGCGAGGGCCTACCGCCGGCCTTCGTGGAAGCACTGCGGCGTACGCTCGCTCACTATGGTGTGCACACGTTGGATCCCGAACTGGAAGAGAGTCTGCTTTGGATTTACAAATCGCACCGCCGCGTCGAGCAACAAGTAGCTCCCGTACTGGGCGTTCTCGAAAGGCGTTTACGATTAGCCGAAGTCTTAGCGCCGCATGCCGGCGAATCTCTCCGAAAGCTCCTCGACCAAATAATTTCGGTGACTGGCGAGTTCTTTCCCGCGATCAGCGACCTGGCTCGGGAAGTGCGCTATCGCTATTTCGATCAGCCGCTGTTTGATGGGGCGCGGCAGCAGATTTACTCGAAGGTAGAAGATCACTTGGCTTATCTGGCAGCCAATCCGAAGGCTGCGGACCGCCACGAAAGAATACGTGAAATGGTGGAATGTCCGCAGCCGCTGGTGAGTCTGTTCGCCGACCGGTTCGCTGTCGCGGACTCCGCCTTGCGCCAATCGATACTCGAGGTTCTCACCTGGCGCTATTACCGGATTCGAACGCTAGAGCATTGCCGCTCTCTGGTGCCGAATACGAGCATGAGGGCAAACGCATCCACCTTTTCACCACCCACGCAGACTATCCGCAACTCACGCAAGCTGCGCAGGCAATGTTTCCTTTGCTGGCGGAAGTGCCCGCCGACCATGATATCGCGATAGACTTCTACGCTTTCCATGCCGGAACCTTGGGTGAGGCAGAGGCTATGCAGAAGGAAGTTCAATCCATGCTTAGCCAAGCCGGCTTCCCTCGCTCCATCCGCCGTATCGTGGTCGCAATCGGCAGCCCGGGTCCTGGCCGGGGCATGGGCGGGATGCAGCATTTCACCTATCGTCCCTGCGGGAATACATACGAAGAAGAGAAGCTCTACCGCGGACTCCACCCGATGATGGGTAAGCGTCTACATCTCTGGCGGCTCAGCAATTTTAAGATTGAGCGACTGCCGTCCATCGACGATGTCTATCTCCTGCGTGCCGTCGCGAACAATAATCCGAAAGATGAGCGGTTGTTCGCTTGTGCGGAAGTGCGCGATCTCACCCCCGTGCGCGACGAGAACGGCCGCATCGTGCAATTGCCGCATCTGGAGCGCATGTTAATGGAGGCGCTGGCCGAAATCCGGCTATTCCAATCGCGCCGCTCGGCCCGCGAACGTCTCTACTGGAATCGAGTATTCCTCTATGTCTGGCCGCCGCTCTATCTCAAGCCTGATGAATTGCACGACATTGTGCACAAGCTGGCACCAGCGACTGAGGGGCTGGGGTTGGAACAAGTGGTGGTGCGTGCCCGCATTCCCAATCCTGAGACCGGAGAGTTGCGCGATATGGTCGTGCGCATCTCCAGCCCCGGTGACCGTGGCTTGCTTATAACCTTCCGGCCTGCCAACAAACTGCAACCCATCAAACCGCTCACCGAGTATGACCAGAAAGTCGTACGAATGCGGCAGCGGGGACTTATCTACCCTTACGAAATCATCAAAATGCTTACACCGGCGCCCGAAGACACGCGGGCGGAATTTCCGCCGGGCGAATTTGTCGAGCACGATCTGGACGCGGACGGCTGTTTAGTTCCCGTTAACCGTCCGTACGGCCAAAATAAAGCGAACATCATCACTGGCATCATCCGCAATTTCACCAGCAAATATCCCGAGGGCATGACGCGGGTTTTGTTGGCGGGAGATCCGAGCAAAGATCTAGGCGCCCTGGCTGAAGCCGAATGCCGGCTCATCCTGGCAGCTCTGGACCTTGCCACAAAGCTGAACGTGCCGCTGGAATGGTTCCCCATCTCGGCAGGTGCAAAGATCTCCATGGAAAGCGGCGTCGAGAACATGGATTGGATTGCCCTCGTCCTGCGTCGCTTGGTGGAGTTCACCCAAGCGGGTGGCGAAGTGAATCTCGTGATCAACGGGATAAACGTGGGTGCGCAGCCGTACTGGAACGCTGAGGCTACCATGCTGATGCACACTCGCGGAATCCTGGTGATGACACCAAAAGCGGCAATGGTGCTCACCGGCAAGCGCGCTCTGGATTACTCGGGCGGCGTCTCG